>JBLRWT010000293.1:0-3678 GCA_047921095.1 Wenzhouxiangella sp.
GTCGATGGGTCGGGGTCGGCTGATCGCCCAGCCCTGGACCAGGTCGATGCCCATATTGGCCATGACCTGGCGGACCTCGTCGGTTTCGACCATTTCCGCCACCGTGGTCTTGCCCATCAGATGGCCCAGATCGTTGATCTCCGAGAGCAGGGCACGCTCCCTTTTGCTGTTCAGGACCGCGAGTGAAAAACTGCCGTCAATCTTCAGGACATCGACCGGTAGATGTTTGAGATAGGCCATGGATGACATGCCGACACCGAAATCATCCAGAGCGAAACGGCAGCCCAGTTCGCGCAACTGGCGGATGGTTTCAAGGCCGGTATCGAAGTGAGTCATGACGGCAGTTTCGGTGATCTCGAAGCCGATCAGCGTCGGTGGCACCTGGTGGGCGGCGAACTGCTCCAGAACGAAAGGCAGGAAGCGGTCGTCGCCCAGGCTGCGGGTGGAAATGTTGATGTAGATTCTTTCGATTTCGGGCAAGGCGTCCAGGTGCTTTTCCAGCCACTGCAAGGCGTGACGGATGACCCAGCGATCGATGCGGTCGGCAATGAAATACTTTTCGGCCGCCGGGATGAATTGGCCTGCTGCCACCAGGGTACCGTCCGGCATCTGCATCCTCAGCAGCAACTCGGCCGTCAATGGTCGATCTTCGCTGGCATCGGCCGGCTCGATGGTCTGGTAATGAAGTAAAAGGCGATCGTCACGGATGGCCTGGGTGACTTCCCGCACCCAGCGCATCTGATCGTGGCGCTGGGCAAGGGCATCGTCATCAGGCTGGTAGAGATGAGCTCGGTTGCGGCCCGACTCCTTGGCGGCCAGGCAGGCGGCCTCGGCCTGCTTGAGCAATTCGCCGACCGTGGGCGTGTCCGGTCCCAGGATGGCGATGCCGACGCTGGCCGTGACACGAATATTTTCGGCATAAACGCCGAACTCGTGTTCCATGATGGCAAGCCGTATCCGCTCGGCCATTCTGCAGCCCTCGGCAACGTCGGCGCCGGCCAGCAGGACACAGAATTCGTCGCCGCCCATCCGGGCAATGAAATGGTCCTGGCCGACGACTTCGCCGAGGATCTGCCCGGTTTCCCCAATCAGCGTATCCCCGGCCTGGTGATCATGCGAGGCGTTGACCAGAGAAAACTGGTCCAGATCGATGTGCAACAGGGCATGGCTTCGCGCTGCCCTCCGCTCGCCCGCCAGGTAACGCTGCAGTTGACGATCCAGTCCCGCGCGGTTCGGCAGGCCGGTGAGGGAGTCATGGTGGAAGTGGTAGTCCATTTCGCGGCCATGCATATCTGGCCAGGTGCCGCTACGTCGCCGACGCCATATAAGGAGGCCCCAGTACAGCCCCGCGAGCAGGACCAGTCCGATCAGGACAGCAGACAGACGGCTTGCGGGTTCGTCGGGTGAGGTTGCCATCCAGCGCTCGTGAATGTGGTTGAACTGGCCGCTGGCCTTGATGCGACTCAAGCCTTCATTGAGCAACTCCAGCAACTCGTCGTCGCCTGGGCGGACGGCAAAGGCATACTCGACTGAAAACATCGGCGGCCCGCTGGTGGTCAGGTTATCGAGCGCCAATTCGCGCATGTATCGGCGCCCGACAATTTCGCTGACGATCGCCGCATCGTGGTTGCCTTCGGCCAGCAATTGGAGTGCCTGCCCCTCGGTTTCGACCGTGATCAGTTCGAGGTCCAGTCCGGCATCGAGCAGAAAGTCCTGGATGAAGGCATCACGTTGAACAATGATTCGCTTGCCGGCCAGATCGTCGAACGTTCGCAGTGGCGATGAATTGATGCGGATAAAAATCTCGTGGAAGAGGATGATGTGCGAGGTGGCCAGATCATACTGTCGGGTACGGAAATCCGACCGGTACATGGCCATGACATCCACCCGGCCTTCGTCAAACCGATGCCGGCCTTCGTCCCAGGGGCCGAGTTGGTAATCGACCTCGACGCCCATTTCCTCGGCGATGGCGTGCAGCAGATCCACGTTCAGGCCAGCGGCTCGGCCCTGTGTGTCCATGAACTCGAAAGGTGGGAAGTCACGATCTCCGGCGGCCATGATCGGGTCCGCGCGTGCATTCGCTGCGCCGTGAATCATCACGCATGTGAACAAAATCATGACCAAACGACCGGTCTGCATTGCCTTCCTTCGGAGTTTCCCTGCCAAAGAGATTATCCTATGCGCGCCTCGTCCGCCATCGTATCGACCCCGAGTGTGGCTGTGGCGAGCAACCACGAAGTGCGACAAGGAGTGCAAATTGGGTCTCTTATGGCTGGTTACTTTGGGTTGGGCGTTCAGCTTTTCGCTGATCGGCGTCTACCTGTCGGGGCAGGTCGACGATTTTTTCTCAGTGTTTGTCCGCGTCGCTCTGGCCTTGCTACTGTTCCTGCCGCTCATCGGGCGCGCGCGACTGCCAATTCCAACGTTGCTCGCCCTGATGAGCATTGGCGCGGTGCAGATCGGGCTGATGTACCTGCTGCTGTTTCACGCCTATGCTTACCTGACGGTACCCGAACTGCTGCTGTTCACGATCTTCACGCCGCTGTACGTGACGCTCATCGATGAAGTCCTGCTGGGGCGAAGGCGCCTGCCGCTGATCTGGTGGCTGGCTGCACTGCTGGCCGTGTTCGGAGCTGGCGTGATCCGATACGGCGACATCAGTGCCGGCGCGTGGATCGGGTTTGGGCTGATCCAGGGCGCCAACCTGTGTTTCGCCGCCGGCCAGGTCGCCTACAAGCGACTGGAGCTCGGCAATACGCTGACCCAGGTTCAGTCGTTCGGATTTTTCTTTCTGGGCGCCACGCTGGTGTGCGGCCTGGCCATGGCACTGTTTGCCGACTTTACCCGGTTGCCGGCCACCGGCGTCCAGTGGGGTGTGCTGGTGTGGCTGGGGCTGGGTGCTTCCGGACTCGGCTACCTGGGCTGGAACCTGGGCGCCAAGCGGGTCAATACGGGGCAGCTGGCGGCCATGAACAACATGCTGATCCCGGCCGGAATCCTGATCAATTTCGCCATCTGGAACCGCGATATCGATTGGCTGCGGTTGTTGGTGGGTGGGACTATCATCGCAGCCGCTGTGTGGGTGGCTGGACGGGGAAGGGTTCAGGTTTCAGGGTTCAGGGAAAAGATCAAAAGCTTTAAAACCTTATAAACGCGAAGACGCGAAGACGCGAAGTTAAAAGATTTAAGAACTCCTTTGCGTCTTAGCGTCTTTGCGTTTCAAAGGTTTGGTTTTTTATTTTTTTAAACAACAAGCTACAATCTCTTTCAGTCTTTAGAGCCCGCTGATTGCAGCTTTTCGAGGGCTTCGAGTTTTTCGCGGGTTCGGGCGAGGACTTTTTTCTGGATTTCGAATTCTTCGCGGGTGACCAGGTCCATGCGGTTGAAGGTGGCTTCGAGAATGGTGCGGAACTGGGCTTCGATATCGGCCCGGGCGGCTTTCAGTTCGGGTGGCACGGCGGCGGCGAGGCGGCGGGTGATTTCGTCGATGGTCTGAAAGTCAGGGCGCATGGCGGTGGCGATGGTCCGGGTTTGGCGTTAAAGTTCGAGCACTTACTTTAACTCAACAAACCGGTCCCCTGTCATGAAACTGATCACCGCCATCATCAAACCGTTCAAGCTCGATGACGTGCGCGACGCGCTGGGCGAGGCCGGGGTGACCGGCATGACCGTTACCGA
>JBLRWT010000294.1:0-3674 GCA_047921095.1 Wenzhouxiangella sp.
CGGCGGCTATGAGGTCAAGGTCGCCCACAACGAGGACTGGGCGGTCAACTTCGGGCTCAACGGTGAACCAAACGGCCCCAATATCCCCTTCACCGTGCCGCCGCCCGAGGGCGTCTCGGAACGGCGGCCGGTGTGGTTCTTCTATGACCCTGAAACCCACATCCTCTCGATCAGCGTGGACGGCACACCCGATGCCGAACCGCCCGAACCCGAACGGGTGGTGATCGCCGGCAGCTTCCAGACCGAACTGGGCTGCGCGTACGACTGGAAGCCGGACTGCGATGAAACCGATCTGGTGTTCGACGAGGAGGACCGCGTCTGGCAGCGGGTCTTCGAACTGCCGGCCGGAAACTGGGAGTACAAGGCGCCGCTCAATGGCGACTGGGACATCAACTTCGGCGCCAACGCCACCCGCGACGGGCCCAACATCCCCCTGTCGCTGTCCGAACCGACGGCGGTGAAGTTCTACTACTCCAACCGCACCAACTGGGTCACCGACGACCGCAACTCCATTATCGCCACCGCTGCCGGCAGCTTCCAGCACCTGATCGGCTGCAACAGCGACTGGGATCCGGCCTGCCTGCGCTCGTGGCTGCAAGACCCCGACGGCGACGGCATCTTCACCTTTTCGACCCGGCTGCCGGCCGGCGACTACGAGGTCAAGGTCGCCCACAACGAAGACTGGGAAGTCAACTTCGGCCTCGGCGGCGTTCCCGACGGGCCCAATATCCCGTTTTCGGTGCCCGAGGGCGGCGACGAGTTCGGCGCCGAAGTGTTCTTTTCCTACGATCCGTCCACCCACATCCTCTCCGTCGGCCTCGAGGACATCGCCGGCGACCTGCGCCGTTCCCGCGCCCACTGGGTGGCCGCCGATACCATCGCCTGGAATCCGGCGGCGCTGCCGCCCGGCGGCGAGGTGCGCCTGCACCACGACCCGGATGCCAATCTGGCACTGGCGCCGGGCGGGATCAGCGGCGGCGGTCATGTCGTGCTGGCCGAAGATGCAGCCGGGCTGGCCCCGGAAATCCTGGAGAAATTCCCCCATCTGTCGGGTCTGCGGGCATTCACCCTGCCCGACGCGTCAAAAGAGACGCTACGCCCGCTGCTCAAGGGCCAGCTTGCGGTCTCCGCGACCGACGCCGAAGGCACCGTGGTCGATGCCACCGGCATCCAGATTCCCGGCGTGCTCGACGATCTGTTCTTCTACGACGGCGCGCTGGGTCCGATCTACTCGGATAGCGGCGCGGTCTCCCTCGCGGTCTGGGCACCGACTGCCCGATCGGTGAGGCTTTTGTTGTTCGACGGTCCTTCGCCGACGGCCTCCCCGGTGGAAGTGCTGGACTTGGCCGAAGACCCGGACACCGGAGTGTGGCGCATCGAGGGTCCGGCTGCCTGGGACCGCGTGTACTACCTGTTCGAAGTCGAGGTCTATGCCCCGACCACCCGCAACATCGAGACCAACCGGGTCACCGACCCGTACTCGCTGAGCCTGGCGGCCAACAGCACGCGCAGTCAGTTCGTCAACCTGGACGATGCCGAGCTCAAACCCGAAGGCTGGGAGTTTCTTGGAAAGCCCCCGTTGGAAGCCCCCGAAGACATCGTTCTCTACGAGCTGCACGTGCGCGATTTCAGCATCGCCGACGAGACGATTCCGGCGGCCGACCGGGGCAGGTTCACCGCGTTTACCCAACTCGGTTCAGTGGGCATGGCGCATCTGGGCACCCTGGCTGAGGCCGGCGTGACCCATCTCCACCTGTTGCCGGCCTTTGATTTTGCCACCGTGCCCGAGCGCGACGAGGACCAGGTCGAACCCGCAGGCAACCTTGCCGACTATCCGCCGGATTCGCCCCTGCAGCAGGCGGCGATCTGGGAAATCCGCGACCAGGACGGCTTCAACTGGGGCTACGATCCGCTGCACTTCACCACCCCCCAGGGCAGCTACGCCACCGATCCGGACGGAGCAACCCGCATCCTGGAGTTCCGCAGGATGGTACAGGCGCTCAACCAGATCGGTATCCGGGTCGTCATGGATGTGGTCTACAACCACACCAACGCCAGTGGACAGAACCCGAAGTCGGTGCTCGACCGCATCGTGCCCGGCTACTATCACCGCCTCAACGCCGACGGCTTTGTCGAGATGAGCTCCTGCTGCCCCAACACCGCCAGCGAGCACCTGATGATGGAGAAGCTGATGGTCGATTCCGCGCTGACATGGGTGCTCGACTACAAGATCGACGGTTTCCGCTTCGACCTGATGGGTCACCACATGAAGTCCAACATACTCAAGCTGCGCGAGCGAATCGATGCGCTCACCCTTGAGGAGGACGGCGTCGACGGCCCCGGCGTCTACATCTACGGCGAGGGCTGGAACTTCGGCGAGGTCGCCAACAATGCGCGCGGCGTCAACGCCATCCAGCGCAACATGACCGGCACCGGGGTTGGCACCTTCAACGACCGGCTGCGTGACGGCGTGCGCGGGGGTAGCGCCTTTGGCAACGTACGCGAGCAGGGTTTCATCAACGGCCTGTACTACGACCCCAACGAGCTGCCCCAGGGCGACGCACTGGGGGAATTGCTCCACCGCGCCGACTGGATCCGCATCGGCCTGGCCGGGACCCTGGCCGACTTCGAGTTCGTCAACATGAACGGCGATTGGGTGCGCGCCGAGCAGGTCGACTATTTCGGGCAGATGGCCGGCTACACCGCCGATCCGCAGGAGTCCATCAACATGTCGGCCGCCCACGACAACGAAACCCTGTTCGACGCAGTCCAGCTCAAGGCCGCGCCGACGGCCACCCTGGAAGAGCGGATTCGGATGCAATGGCTGGGCACCGGCATCGTCGCCCTGGGCCAGGGCATCCCGTTCTTCCACGCCGGCCAGGAAATGCTGCGATCGAAATCCATGGACCGCGACAGCTTCAATTCCGGCGACTGGTTCAACCAACTCGACTACAGCTTCGAGACCAACAACTGGGGCCGCGGCCTGCCGGTGGCCGACAAGAACCAGGACAACTGGCCGGTGATGGCCCCCCTGCTGGCCAATCCCGACCTCAAGCCCGGCCCGATGGACCTGGCGGCCACGGTGCTGCAGTTCGAGGAGATGGTCCGGATCCGCAAGAGTTCGGGGCTGTTCCGCCTGCGCACCGCCGAGGAGGTGAAATCCCGGTTGACGTTCCACAACACCGGACCGGAGCAGATTCCCGGGCTGATCGTGATGAGCCTGGACGACGCCGAAGGCGCGATCGATCGCCGCAATGCCCGCATCGTGACGCTGATCAACGCACTCAAGGAGCCGGTCCGCTTCCCGTTTGTCACCCGGGAAGGCCGGCCCTTCGAGCTGCATCCCGTTCAGCGCCAGTCCGCCGACCCGTTGGTCCGGACATCCGGCTTCGATCCCGGGGCTGCGGAGTTCTTCGTGCCCGCCCGGACCATCGCCGTGTTCGTATCGCCGCGCCCGGCCGGCCAGCGCATCGAGCTTCTGATCGGAGACGTCCAGGCCCTGGTCGATCAGGGTATCCTCAATCAGGGTCAGGCCAATTCACTGACTTCCATCCTGACCAACGCCTTGCGCCAGTTGCGCAACAGGAACAATCCATCGGCGGCCAACATGCTCCAGGCGTTTGTCAACGAAGCCGATGCGATGGGGCTGGACGAGTCTTTGCTCTCGGAGGCTG
>JBLRWT010000295.1:0-3657 GCA_047921095.1 Wenzhouxiangella sp.
CCGGACGGTCACGTTGGCCGGCACGGAGCGGCGCAGCAAGGGGCGCATGTCATTGACCAGTTTCTTGAGATCGGTTGGTTCAGGATCGAGATCCTGGCGTCGGGCAAAAGCGAGCAGACGACTGGTGAGCTCGGCGCCGCGCTGTGCAGCCGACTGGATCATTCGCGCCAGGTGGATTGTCTTGTCATCACCTTCAAGAAACTCACCGAGCAACTCCGAATTGCCCAGGATCACGGTCAGCAGATTATTGAAATCGTGAGCGATGCCGCCGGTGAGCTGGCCGATCGACTCCAGACGCTGCGAGCGGGCAACCTGTTCCTTGAGCGCATGTTCCTGGGTCAGATCACGCAGCCCGCCGACCATTCTGGTCGCCCGGTTGGCCTCGTCACGAATGATCAGTCCGGTGTCGCGCACCTCGGCGTAATTGCCGTCCTGCTTTCTGAACCGGTACTCCACCGTCCAGCTGGTCTGTCCGCTGGCGATTGTCGCGTCAAGGCTGGCAACGACAGCATCACGATCGTCCGGATGGACGCGCTCAGCCCACCAATCCAGGTCGTCACTGACTTCGGATGCGGGAATCCCGAATGTGGTCTCCAGCCCTTCGCTCCACCAGACCGTGCGCGCGGCCAGGTCCAGATCCCAGATGACGTCGGAGGTAACCTGGGCCACCTTGCGAAAGCGCTCCTCGCTGGCGGCCAGGGCCAGGCGGGCACGCTCCTGTTGGCCGATCGATTCGGTCAGGTCATGGGTAATCCCGATCAATTCCTGGATTTTTCCCTTGTCATCAACCAGTGGCACGCAGGAAATGTGCAGGTGTCGAGTTCCGTCCGGCCGTTCCAGCTCGAACTCCATTTCCTGGCGCTGGCAGGTCTGCAGGGTCTTGTCGAGCAGATCCAGAACAGGTCGATGTGCTTTCGGCTCGAACAGGTCGGCGTCCCGCTTGCCCAGAAATGCCTCGGGCGCCATTCCGGTCAGGGCGGTGGTCGCGGAGTTGATGTAGCGAATGCGCAGGTCCGGCCCGTAGACCACAACGATAGCCGGAATGCTGTCAAGCAATTTGCGAAACCGTTGTTGGCTGGCTCGCAGCTTTGACTCGGTTGCCAGGTTTGCTTCGAGCGTTCGCGTTCGGGCCCGTTTCTCGACTTGGTCCATCGCCAGCCGAGCAATGAGTTCCAGGGAAGAGCGCTGAGCGGCACTCAGGGTTCCTGGTTGAACATCAAGGACGGCCACGGTGCCGATGAATGATCCGTCCGCGGCCTGAAGCGGCGAGCCGGCATAGAAACGGATGCCGGGCGAGTCCACGACCAGGGGGTTGGTTGAAAAAGACGGGTCGAGCGTGGCGTCGGGCACGACCAGGGTTCGACCCCGGGCGATGGTATGGTCGCAGAATGCAATGTTGCGTGGCGTTTCGCTCAGGGCAAGACCGACCGTGGCCTTGAACCACTGGCGATCGGCGGCAATGAAACTGATGATCGCCATCGGTGTTCGACAGACCGTGGCAGCCAGCTTCGCCAGTTCATCGAAGGAGCGCTCGGCTTCCGAGTCCAGAATGTCGTAGCTGGCCAGCGAGCTCTGACGTTTCGATTCCGCATCTTCCGGCGTGGTTGTCGTCATCTCCACCATTCGGCCCCTGTGCGCCGCAGCTTGCTATTAGTAAAATGGTCCCTTACGCCTCACCCAGTCCGAGAATAGCACCGAACCGAAACTCCCGATACAGCCAGCCAACCAGCCAACCAACTAAGAAACCATGCCCACCATCCTCTTTCTCTGCACCGGCAACTCCTGCCGCTCGCAAATGGCCGAAGGCTTTGCCCGGGCCCTCGCTGGCGATCAGGCAACCATTCTTTCAGCCGGGATCGAAGCCCATGGCAAGAATCCGCGCGCGATTGCCGCCATGGCCGAAGTCGATATCGACATCAGCGGCCAGGAGTCGACCCGGCTGAATGAGGCCATGCTGGATCAGACTGACCTGGTCGTCACCGTTTGCGGCCACGCCGATGAACATTGCCCGGTGCTGCCAGCAGGCATCCGGCGCATTCACTGGCCCCTGCCCGACCCGGCCAAGGCCATCGGCAATGAGGCGGAGGTGCGCGCCCAGTTCCGCACCGTTCGCGACAATATCGAGGCCCGGGTCAAAACTCTTTTGAGCGACGAGCTGGATCCTGAGGCATGAACGACATCGAGTACAAGATTGCCGTTCAATTGCTGGCGCAGGAAACGTGGCTCGGTTAGGCTTGGCGAATTCAAAAATACTGCTTGAGGGACAACCATGCGCCACGCTCTGATTTTCCGTACCGTGCTGATCCTGCTCCTTTTCAGCGGCCTCGTTCATGGGGCCATGGGCCAGGCCGAACCGCCGGAACAAGAAGCGGCGCTGGAAGAACAGGAGCGCGTCGATCAACCGGTGGTTGAAGACGAGGTGGATGCGATTGAGCCGCCGGCCGAATTCGAATGGCTGCGTGCCGAAGGCTTTGACACCGTCATCTGCCCGTTTCGCAATCGGATTGACTACGACCGCGGTGAGATTGAATGCGGCCTGATCCAGGTGCCGGAAAACCGCGAGGTGGCTGACAGCCGCACGATCGAGTTGCACTTCGTGCGCATCCTGGCCCGTGGCGAGGACCACGAGGGCAATCCGGTCGAGATTCGGGACGACCCGGTCATCTACCTGACTGGCGGTCCGGGCGTGACGGTCGAGGGTTACGTGCGGCGGATGAAGGACCATCGCCTGATGGCCAGCCGGGACCTCTATATTCTGGAGCAGCGCGGAATCGGGCATTCCGGCGATTTCTGTCCCTTCTTCTTTGATCGCAATCGGGCAGACCATGTCCGCCCAACCTTTGCCGCCCAGCAGCGCTCACTGTTCGACCTGGCGATGACCTGCGCCGAAGGTGCGCGCGCCGCCGGGGTCGATCTGACCGGTTATCACACGTTCGAGAATGCCCGGGATATCCGGGCGCTCAGGCTCGCACTGGGCTTCGAGAACTGGAACGTCTGGGGTATTTCCTACGGCTCGGTCCTCGGCCAGGCCTACATGAAAGTCGATCCGGACGGACTGCGCACCGCGGTACTCGACGCGATCGTGCCACTTGATCTGCATGATTTGATGCGCATCCCGCATTGGCATACGCAGAATCTCGACCGGCTGTTTGCCGCTTGTGCCGAGCAGCCGCGCTGCGCGCGCGCATACGATGGGCTGGAGCCGCGCTATCGCGCGGCCATTGCTTCGTTGACCGAACGGCCGATCGCCCTGGAAGTGCCCACTAGCGAGATCTATCCTACCGGCGAAGCCTATTTCTTCCAGGATCTGATCGCCGGCCTGCCATTCAGCCTGCTCTATGAGGAGGCCACCCACGCCGCGCTGCCGGCCATCATCGATGGTCTCAGCCGGGCGGTCGAGCAACGTGACGAGCGATTTTTCCGCGCGCTCGCCCTGGCCCAGGAACAGGGCGGCGGTGATGGCGGGTTCGGCATCAGCATGGGCATGAGCATGGCGGTGCGCTGCCTGGACGGCTACATCGAACGCTGGTCGGAAGCCGCGCCGGACGATTTCCGCGACTACCCGGTCCTGGCCCGCGCTTTCGGCGACCTGGGCGCGATTCGCGAAGCCCCGCGACGTTGCCGTGAGGCCGGCATGCCACCGCGGGACCCGGCTGA
>JBLRWT010000296.1:0-3642 GCA_047921095.1 Wenzhouxiangella sp.
CTGTGCCCCCGCCGCCGCCGGCGCGCCCAGCGCGACCGCCACGGCAAGTGCGAGCATCCTGTGATGAGTGGACATACATTCACCCCTGTTTGGGAACTGGCAAATACTGATGGTGGCATATTTCGTGAATCGCGAGAACTTGGATTCGCCTCATTGCGCGAGCATCCACGCCGACTCTCAGGCCAAGACCAAAGGGCAGTTTCTGCAATAGGTTCGCAGGAGATTTAAACGGCAGTATCTCGCTCGGAGTAGCCCGCCTTGCGCTGGCTGCGTATCGCCAGTACCGGGCTCAATGCCACACGAAGGGATTCAAAAGCGAGAACAATCGCACGAGGCGACCAGGGATGCGGGAGCTCACTGCCGAACGGTTACCACCGCAATTGTCGTTGGACCTTCTGCACTGCGCAGCGCCAATTCCCAGCCGAGGGTGCTGCATATTCGGTGTACGATCTCCAGCCCCACGCCAAAGCCGTCGGACGTCATGTCGCCCTCGGGCGCTGTCCGATTGGTCATGACGATTCGTGACGCCGTCAATTCGCACATGATGCGCCCGCCCTGAGCATGCTGGGAAGCATTGCGGAGCAGATTGCCGATCACCACGGCAAGTACCGCTCCTGGAACCGGATAGACCAGGTCTGCCGGCTCGATCGTGCATTGCACTTCAACGCCGGCCAGCAGCCGTTCGTGGAGGGATGTCACCCTATCGAAGACGCCTGCGACCGAGGCTTGTTCCTGTCCCGGGCTCTTCCCGGTGGCCATCCACAGAAAAGCCGTGGCCACGTCTTCCATTTCGACGACCGCCCGCTTCAGGCGACCAAGAGCCCGTGCGGTTACCGCGCTGTCCGGGGCCGGACCGGACTCGATGATTTCCAGAGCATTCTTGGCGACCTGGATCGGTGTGCGCAGTTCATGGCTGACACCCCGGTTGAATTCGAACTCTCGCCGAGTACTGGCGCGAACGCGATCAAGCGCTGTCTCAAGCGCCGATGCAAGCACGCCGATTTCATCCCCGTGATAGGCATGGGCAAAGCCTTCGGGGAGGTCACCGGACTCGTCCGATTCCAATCGATTCGTCAGCCGGCGCAGTGGACCCAGTGATCGACGCGACAAGCGCAGCGCGACTACAACTGCGCCGGTGACGACCACGATGAGTGCGAACCCGAACACCCAGAGGTACAGGGAACGGGATTGGCGGACAACAAGCAGATCGGTTACGTCGTAGACAAGAAAATAGGCTTGCCCGCTATCGGTCAGCTCGCCATGGAGCACGAAGGCAGCGCTGTCCGCGTCAAAGTGCTCGTAGATGCCCGCTGCTTCGCCGGCCGCCGACTGGAGCGGAGATGGAAGATCTTCCCGCGACCAGACAACCGACATGTGGCGGTTCTGCGGCTGCCAGTCCACACGCGCCTGTGCCGGCACTGCGATGAGTGCATCGCGTTCGATTTGAAGCTGGCGGGCGAACAGTGCATCTTCGGTAACGTACAGCAGCAGCAATGCAAGACTGGCGAGCACCATGCTCAACCCGACTGCCAGACCAAGCAACGAGCGACGGATCCGCCGGGTGATGCTAGTAGGCATCATCATCCTCGCTTACCAGGCGATACCCAACACCGTGCACGGTGCGCAGCATCTTGAACGCATAGGGGCGGTCCATGGCCTTTCGAAGTTCGCTGAGGTGCGATCGCAGCGGATTGCTCTCCGGCGGATCGTCGCCCCATAACAGGTGCTCCAGTTCGCTGTGGCTGACCACATCTGGCGACGCACGCATCAGGGCTTCGAGAAGCCTCAACGCCAGGTTGTGCAATGTCAGCGGGGTGCCGGCTCGACTGGCCTTCCATGCGCCCAGGTCAAGGCAAACGTCCCCGACCTGCAGCTTGCGCCGGTGGTCAGGCCGGCGTCGCAGCGCCAGTGCGTTTAGCCGTAGTTCCAGTTCCTCAAGGGCAAAGGGTTTCACCAGATAATCCCATGCGCCGGCCTGGAACCCCGCTGTCTTGTCCGACAGGCCACCGCGGGCCGTAAGCATCAACACCGGCACATCGATCTGGTATTCCTCGCGCAGGCGTCGGCACAGCTCGAAACCGTTCATGCGCGGCAGGTTGACGTCAAGGACAATTGCATCAAAGACCTGCTCGGTCGCCTGGCGCAGGCCGTGAACGCCGTCGCCGGCGAAATCCACCGTGTGACCGCGAGCCGCAAGATAATCACCGATATTGCCAGCAACGTCGGGATGATCCTCAATGACCAGAAGTCTCATGCGTGTTGTATGGCTTGTAGTGGTGGTCGCCGCAACGACCGGTTGCTGAAAATATGTTCCAGCATCGCAAAGGCACCCGCGAAGGCGAGGGGAACAATAATGTAATTGAGCCAGTCCATCGCATAGGACATGCCGAACTGGTGACGAAAAACCAGTTCAGCCACTACATGCGCGCCCAGTACGCCGATCAGGGCCGAGGCGAAACCCACCATGGCGCGCTCGACAAGCCACATGCGCCGGATCTGGCCGCTGGAAGCACCGATCGCCCTTAGAAGCCCGCCGGCCCTTCGTTTGTCGTCGGCTGCCACAACCGCCGTCGCCGCCAACACCATAGCCGCGGCCAGCAGAAGCAATCCAATCAATGCGTTCATTGTCCGGGTGATTGCCGACATCATAACGCGCACACGCGACAGGTGCTGCTCAAGCTCTGTGACCACGACGTTGGGAAACGCGGCCGACAATGCTGCGAGCGTGGCACGGGAGTCGCCCGCAAGATGAAATCCGCCGAGATATTCCTGCGGCAGGGCCTCCAGCGCATCGGGTGCAAACATGAACCAGAACATGAAGGAAGACCCTCCGCCAATATAGCCCCGCCGGCTGGAAATGGTCGCTCGCAACTTCACATCGCCGACCGCAAAGGTCAGCGTATCGCCGATCTCCAGTCCCATATCACTCATGACTTCGGCGTCCACCGACACCGAACCCGAGCCGGACGCCGGCCAACGGCCCTCGTGCAGCGTGTTATTCGCGGGTGTCGCCTCGGCGTAGGAAAGACGCACCGGCGACCGGGCCTCCTCGCGTGTGTCGCTTTCGCGATCGAGCGCTTTCTCGATCGGAATATCATTTATGGCCGTCAATCGTGCGCGGACTGACGGGTAAAGTCCACGCAGATCGAGGTCCCGGGCCGCGACAAACTCCCGGAACGGTTGCATTGCAGTACCGGGAAGACCGCTGAACAAATAGTTGCCGTCGTGAGTGAACCGCTGCTCGTGGTAGGTATCCAGCAATCCGTCCCGCAACATTGTGGTAGAGAGAAAAGTCATCACAGCAAGGGCGATTGTTGCCATGGGTACGGCCTGCCGTCCCGCAGATCTGCCGAGCGACCGCAAGGCGACTCGAAGCCAGCCTTGCGTGAAACGATACGTCTGCCCTGCAAGCGTCCCGATCAACCACCCGAGTATCCAGGCTGCGGTAACAATAATGATGACGGCAGAGCCGAGTATCCCGGTCAGCTGGGCGTTGTCGCTGAGCAACCAGAGCAGCAAGCCCCCACAGATGGTGGCTGCAAGAACGGTTCCAGCGATCCTGGGACGAATCGCGAACGAACCGGTCAGGGCCGCCGCCGGTGGCACTTTGGCCAGTGCGTGCAGTCGCGGAAACACGAAAGC
>JBLRWT010000297.1:0-3641 GCA_047921095.1 Wenzhouxiangella sp.
GGATCCGCAACTGCGACAAGATGGCGTACAAGGCTGCCTACCGGCCGCTGGAGTTGTATATCGACAGTCAGTGGCAGGCGGCGCCTGAAGCCATACCCGATATCGCTGTCCAGCGTCCCGGTCGGCGTTGACGGCTTTGCACCCAAAGTTGCATTAATCACCTGCTGTATGTGCCGCTGTTAAAGCGCGGTTATTTGCCGCTGTCGTGTTCTCAAGTCCCAGCCACACCATTTTGGTAGCGACATAAAACACCGCTGCAACTGGTGCATTACCGGCATGACATCCGGCGGGTCTGCGTGACTTTGAAGCGGAGAAGCGGTATGGATGGTCGGGCCGAGGAAACAGGCACAGCGCCAGCAAAGATTTGACGGTCAAACTGACGCCATGCCCCAACCGTGCTTTCGCACAGCCAGCTCATAATCGCACCCGAACTGGTTAATTACCAGCCCCCATCGGCCCGGTCCGCCGATGAATCCCAGTGCCCGACTCTACCACTGCGCCCGCTGCCATGCCCAGGTCATCCTCTGCCGACGCTGCGATCGCGGGAATATCTATTGTGCCAATGGGTGTGCCTCCCAAGCCCGAACGCTGTCCCGACGCCGGGCCGCCCAACGCTACCAGGCGACCCGCGGTGGCCGGCTCTGCAACGCCGAACGCCAACGTCGCTTCCGGGCGCGCCAACAACAAAAAGTAACGCATCAGGGTTCCCCGTCGCCGTTCGGGCTTGCTCTACTGATTCTCACGCTGTGCGAACAGGCCATTCGCCGGGAGCGCCCCTACGGGCGTGCTGATACCGCCCTGCATTGCCATGTCTGCCACCGCGAATGTGACCCCTTCCTCCGACGCGACTTCCTGCGACCGCCGGAACGGGGCAAAACCGACCGAACGTGGTGAGAACCGCCACGGGTTCAAGGAGAGCACCGGTGAGTAGTAACCCCGAACGCGACACCCTGATTCTGCGCTACCACCTCGTGGAACACTGGGGTGTGCATACCATCGCCGCGCAGTTGGGTATCCATCACAGCACTGTTGACCGGGTGCTGTCCCAGGCCGGTATGCCCAAGGCGGAACGCGCACGACGGCCCTCCATCGTGGATCCCTATCTCCCCTTTATTCGGGATACCCTGGCCCAATACCCCCGGCTCACCGCGGCCCGCCTGTATACCATGGCCGTGGAGCGCGGCTTTCCCGGCGGCCCCAGCCACTTCCGGGCACAGGTGGCCCAGTTGCGCCCGCGCAAACCGGCCGAGGCCTACCTGCGCTTGAGGACGCTGCCGGGAGAACAGGGGCAGGTCGACTGGGGTCACTTCGGCTCGGTGCAGATCGGTCGGGCGAAGCGCCCGCTGATGGCCTTCGTGATGGTGCTCAGCTGGAGCCGCCAGATCTTCCTGCGCTTCTATCTCAACCAGCGCATGGAGAGTTTCCTGCACGGTCACGTGGCCGCCTTCGAGGCCTGGGGCGCAGTGCCCCGCGTGCTGCTCTATGACAACCTCAAATCGGCAGTGCTGGAGCGCCGGGGCGATGCCATCCGGTTCCATCCCACCCTGCTGGCCCTGTCGGCACACTACCACTTCGAACCGCGGCCTGTCGCGGTCGCGAGGGGTAATGAAAAAGGCCGCGTTGAACGGGCGATTCGCTATATCCGCGACGCCTTCTTCGCCGCCCGTCAGTGGCGTGATCTGGCCGACCTCAATGCCCAGGCTGACGCCTGGTGTGCCGGGCACAGCGCCGACCGGCCCTGCCCGCAAGACCCACGCATGAGCGTGGGTGAGGCTTTTGCCCTGGAACTACCCCAGTTGCTGGCCTTACCCGCCAACCCGTTTGAGACCGATGAGCGGGTCGCGGTCAGTATCGGTAAAACCCCGTACGCCCGCTTTGACCTCAATGACTACTCGGTCCCCCATACCCAGGTGCGCCGCACGTTGACGGTGCTGGCCTCGCTGACCCGGGTGCGCATACTCGATGGTACTCAGGTCATTGCCGACCACCCCAGGAGCGATGGCCAGGGCGAACGCATCGAAGACCCGGCACACCTCGCCGCCCTGGTGGAGGCGAAACGTGCAGCGCGCCATCACCGGGGGCAGGACCGGCTGGCACACGCCGCCCCCTCGAGTCTCGCGTTGCTGCAACAGGCCGCCGGCCGCGGCAGCCCATTGTCGCGGGTTACCGCCCAGTTGGTGCAACTGCTGGACGACTACGGTGCGGCTGAACTGGAGGGTGCGATCCAGGAGGCCTTGGCCAGTGAGGTACCCCATCCGAATGCCGTGCGCCAGGTCATTGAGCGCCGCCGCGAGCAGCGCGACCGACCACCACCCCTGACGCTCACGCTGGCGGCCAACGACCGGGCGCGCAACATCGTGGTACGGCCTGCCTCGCTGGCGCGCTACGACCTGCTGGACGACACCACCGACGAGACCTGGGAAGAATGACACATACTCCTTCTGCGCCGATCCTGCGTGATGAACTCAAACACCAGGTGGCCGCACTCAAGCTCTACGGCTTGCTGGCCCACTGGGATACCCTGGCAACGTCCGACCTGGCTTGGGTGCAGCAACTGGCCGCCTGGGAAGACCTGGAGCGCAAACGGCGCGGACTGGAACGGCGCCTGAGCGCCGCTCACCTCGGCCGCTTCAAGCCCCTGGTCGACTTCGACTGGGGCTGGCCAGCGCAGTGTGACCAGGCCGCGGTGGCGGAACTCATGACCCTGGGCTTTATCCAGGAGTCGGCCAACCTCATCCTGGTGGGACCCAATGGTGTGGGCAAGTCGATGATTGCCCAGAACATCGCCCATCACGCCGTGTTGCAGGGGCACAGCGCCTTGTTCATCAACGCCGCCCAGATGCTGGGGGATCTGGCCGCGCAGGACGGTGATAACGCGCTGCGACGCCGCCTGAAACACTACGCACGCCCGGACCTTCTGATCATTGATGAGGTCGGGTACCTCTCCTACGGCAACCGCCACGCCGACCTGCTGTTTGACATCGTCAACCGCCGCTATGAACTCAAGTCGACCATCGTGACCACGAATCGCCCGTTTGCGGAATGGGGCGAAGTGTTCCCGAACGCGGCTTGCGTCGTCTCCATCGTCGACCGGCTGGTGCACCACTCTGAAATCCTGGTCATCGAGGGGGAATCCTATCGCATGAAAGAAGCGAAAGAACGGGCTGGCAAACGGAGAAAGGGCGCCAGAGCACGACCGGTAACACCGACCACTGAAAAACTACCCCCAGAAGGGAGCGGCACATGACGATGAAAATCACCCGGCTCACAACCTACTGGACCGCCGATGAGGCTGACACGGTTATCAGCCTCCTGGATGAACTCAGGGACCGCTTGTGGGACACCTATGGTGATCAGATCATCGAGTTACGCCGTAACGCGATGCCACGGTGTGATTCCACGACTGATCAGACAGAACTGCCATTCGGCGACGACATCGGCTTCTGAGCTCCACCGGGACAACCACGCAGATCACATCACCAAGCAGCCCAGCGCGGCATTGGGTCAAAATCAAACAGCGGCAAATAACCGCGCTTTTACTCCGGCGTTAACAACAGGGTATCGGGCGGGAGCGGCTGTCCGCCGCTGCCAGGGGCCGCTGCCGGAACAGATCGTGAAAAACGCCACCGCTGGCACGGATT
>JBLRWT010000298.1:0-3638 GCA_047921095.1 Wenzhouxiangella sp.
CCTGCAATCCATTGATGCACTACCGAGTGCCTCGCCATAGAATCGTCCGCGCCCCTTGCAAGGAACGCCACGAGAAAATGAATCAGAATAATGAATCCATTCTATTGGCCAGGTCGAAGCGCCATGGGTGGGCATAGTGGACGCCGACGCTTCATGAGGCCGAGTCGAATTTTGATATTGCTGGCACTTCTGAATCTGAGTGCTTGCGGCCAACATGATCGGGAAACCCTGGTGCTCACGGGGTCCAGTACGCTTGGACCCATGATGAGCGATATAGCCGCTGACTTTGAGGCGGCCAACCCGGGTGTGCGGATCGATGTGCAGACCGGTGGCAGCAGTCGTGGCATTGCCGATGTAAGACGGGGTACGGCTGACCTGGGCATGATCTCCCGTGAGCTGCGGCCGGACGAGTCCGACCTGAGCGCCCATGTCGTTGCCCGCGACGGCATCAGTCTGATTGTCCATGCCGACAACCCCCTGTCAGCCCTTGGCAATGAGCAAGTGGCTCAGCTCTTCCGTGGCGAGATCAGCAATTGGGGAGAACTGACCGACCATGACGTTCAGGTCACCATTGTGCACAAGGGGCAGGGCCGGGCGACGCTCGATGTTTTCCTGGCGCATTTCGACCTCAACGACCGTGATGTCCGGGCCCATCTGATTGTTGGTGAAAATCAGCAGGCGATCCGCTCAGTCGCCGGCAATCGGGGCGCCATTGGCTATGTGTCGATCGGGGCCGCCCTGCATGAGCAGGAGCTGGGTACCTCGATCCGCATTGTCTCGATTGAAGGTATTTCGCCGGATGCTGACGCCGTCGCCCGGGGTATCTATCCATTGACCCGAAATCTGAATCTGGTTTCCCGGGGCACACCGGGAGACCTGGCCTCGGAATTCCTCCGTTTTGCCCGGTCCGGGCAGGGTGATATTCGTGTGCGTGAGCACTTCTTTGTGCCAGCCGCAGAAGAGCCAGCCGTAGAAGACCATGAAGGATAGGGCGCTCGGCATCATCACCGGTACCGCAGCGCTGATTGCCAGCCTGTTGTTGCTGTTGATCATGGCGGAACTGTTGCGGGCCAGCTGGCCCGCACTGAGTGCTCTGACAATGGGCGAGTGGTTGCTGTCGGGTCACTGGGCGCCGGCGGACGGTCAGTTCGGTCTGGGCGCCATGCTGGCCGCCAGCCTCGTGACCAGCCTGCTGGCCTTGGCGATAGCCGGGCCCGCCGGGGTGCTGCTGGCGGCCTGGCTTCATCTTTGCGCGCCCGCCTGGGTCGCCCGCCCCCTGCGCGCACTTCAGGGTGTCATGGCTGGCATACCCTCCGTGGTGTATGGCTTCTGGGCGCTGATCACACTGGTTCCCCTGGTCAATCATTGGGCGCCTCCGGGAGCGGTCATGATGACGGCCGTTCTGATACTGGCGCTGATGATCCTGCCCCTGAGCGTGCTGGTTACCGATGCCGCTCTCGCTCAGGTCCCTCCCAGGGCAATGCAGGCAGCGCGGGCGATGGCCCTGTCACGCTGGGGCACTTTCCGCCATGTCATGTGGCCTTTTGTCCGGAGCAGTGTTGCCAGTGGCATCGTGTTGCAGTTTGGACGCGCACTGGGAGAAACCATGGCGGTGCTGATGGTCGCCGGAAATGTGATCCGCTGGCCCGGTTCCCTGACCGAGCCTGTGCGTACCATTACCGCCAACATCGCCCTGGAAATGGGCTATGCATCCGGACTCCACGCCCAGGTTCTTTTTCTCAGTGGTCTGCTCTTGCTGGTGATGGTGGTCGTCGGCATGCTGGTGGTACGGGTTGGGTTACGGTCATGAGCATTGTTCGGCGGGATTACCTGTTTACTTTGACCGGTGCCATTCTGGCGGTCTTGATCATCTTGCCGCTGGGTGCCATGCTGCTGGACCTTGTGTGGCTTGGGCTACCCAGCCTGAGCTGGGATTTTCTCGTCGGCCAGCCCGCCAACGCCGGTCGCAGCGGCGGCATCGGCCCCCTGCTGATTTCCACCGGCTGGATCCTGATCGTCTGTCTGGCTGTCGCGGTTCCAGTGGGGCTGGGCTGCGCGATTTTTCTCAATGAATGGATAGCGCCACAGTCGTGGATTTCAAAGGGAGCGGCCCTCAGTCTTGACGTACTCAGTGGCGTCCCGTCGATCATTTTCGGCCTGTTTGGATACCAGCTGTTCGCCATCACGCTGGGACTTGGCTTTTCCATACTTTCCGGTGGGCTGGCGCTGGCCTGTATGGTCCTGCCCTTTATTGTCCGCACCAGCCAGCAAGCGCTGGCAGCAGTTCCTGTCGGGTATCGACAGGCGGCCGCATCGCTTTCGCTCAGCCGCACCAGTACGCTCTGGCGCGTCCTTTTGCCAAGCGCGCTGCCCGGTATCGGCGCCGGCATTGTGCTGGCCACCGGGCGGGCCCTGGGAGAAACTGTTGTGCTGATCTTTACCGCGGGTTACGTCATGCGTCGGCCGGATTCCGTGATGGACTCGGGGCGTGCGCTTTCAGTCCACATTTACGATCTGGCCACCAATGTCACTGGAGGCACCGGCAACGCCGCTGCAACTTCTCTGGTTCTACTGACTCTAATCCTTCTTGCGACAACGAGCGTCCGCTCAAGCGCCAACCTCTGGACTCGATTCATGCTGAAGGAACAACGATGAACAGGCTGTCCGCGGCCCTCACCGGGCTACAGAAAACAGCAACCACTGCCCCGGTGGCCAATGCGCAGGGTCCGTTGCTCAGCATTGAAGAGGTCTGCATTCGTTATGGCGATCAATGCGCCATCGAACGCGCATCCCTGGAGGTCCAGCCCGGACAGTTGATGGCGTTGGTCGGTCCGAGCGGCTGTGGCAAGACCAGCTTGCTGCAAAGCATCAACCGTCTGAGTGATTCGATCCCGGAATGCCATGTCAGCGGCAGTATCCGTATCGGTGATCTTGTCGTGCGCGACCCGGCAACGTCCGTGCATGACCTTCGCCGGCGGGTCGGCATGGTTTTCCAGCAACCCAACCCGTTTCCGTTATCTGTTGCCGACAATATACGCTTCCCCCTTCGGGAACACGGCCTGACGCGCAAGCGTGATCTGAACCAGAAGGTGGAAAAGAATCTGCGCGCCGTTGGCCTCTGGGAGGAAGTTCGCGATCGCCTCGGGACATCGGCATTGTCCCTGTCAGGCGGGCAACAGCAGCGGCTCTGCCTGGCCCGCACGCTCGCCATGGAGCCAGATGTACTGCTTCTGGATGAACCCTGTTCTGCACTCGATCCTATCGCCAC
Source organism: Wenzhouxiangella sp. (assembly GCA_047921095.1). Taxonomy (GTDB): domain Bacteria; phylum Pseudomonadota; class Gammaproteobacteria; order Xanthomonadales; family Wenzhouxiangellaceae; genus Wenzhouxiangella. Next base: position 3,269 of record JBLRWT010000298.1, read on the forward strand.
CGAAACGATCGAAAAGCTGATTTTGCAGCTGAAAGGGCAATACACCATGCTGATGGTCACCCACAATCTCGCCCAGGCCCGGCGCATCGCAGATTCGGTGACGGTCTGCTGGGTGGAAGAAGGGTGCGGTTGTGTGGTTGAAAGCGGATCGCGGGAGGCCATTTTCGTCAACTCATCACATCCGGTGACCCGGGCCTACTGTAATGGGGAGGCGGGCTGATTAGTCGGTGGTCAGTGCGTCAGTGGTCGGTGGTCGGTGCGTCGGTGCGTCGGTGCGTCGGTGCGTCGGTGCGTCGGTGCGTCGGTGCGTCGGTGCGTCGGTGCGTCGGTGGTCCATTGGCCAGACGAAGTTTTTGACAGGGTCTGAGTG
>JBLRWT010000299.1:0-3632 GCA_047921095.1 Wenzhouxiangella sp.
ATCCTGGCCCGGGCACAGCAGGCGCTTGTCCATCTGACCGGTATAGCGTGGCCCCATGGCGTCGAGCAACTGACCGGCGCTTGAGGAGGTCTCATCCATGTCCAGCAGTTCAATGATGTCCCAGCTTTCTGCATGGCGAACCAGGCTCGCGGCGAAGGCCTCGATCACGGCGCCTCGCCAGCCTGGCTCGGCGAGCAGGTCAAGATAATCGCTGCCCACCTGGCTGTCGCCGATAAAACCGAGTCGACGCACCCGCTGTAGACCCAGGCGCACCGTGGCCAGGCTCAATGGCATCAGGCCACGAACCGTGCCGTCGCGGTCCGTCGCCAACATCACGAATAACTGCTGTGACTGGCCGTTGCTTGATTGACGAAGGTGACGCCACCAGGGCGCCAGCCAGTCCCAACTGTTGAACACATCGCCGGAATCAGCCTCGTGCAACGCCCGCCAGGCCGGCGCCAGACTGGCCAGTTCGTCATCACCGCGTATGACACGCACCTCAAGGCCGGAACCTGCGACACGCTCAAGCATCAGCGAAGACCGGGTGGTCGGTGTCTTTTTTTCGTCCTGTCAGTGTGGCGACCACCTGATCGATCACCCAGTTCATGGTCGCTTCAGACAGATCCTGATGGCAGGGAATCTCGACAACATGGCGACGGGCACGCAAGGTATCGGGGAAGTCGGCCGACTCGCAGGCCGGATGGTGCTCACCCCAGAAATCCACCGCCTGGATGCCCAGAGCCCGCAGGCGTGCCATTACGCACGCCTTGTCGTCTACCCACAGCGGATAGAACAACGGACAGGCGCCGGGCGGCAAGCCTTCGAACAATGGCGGCGCCAGGGCTTCAAGTCGGTTGTGCGCAATCATGTAGTTGCGTCGACGCGCACCAATAATGCGGGCGGCATTCTGTCGTCTGGCGATCGCCAGCGACAACGGTGAAATACCGAGATCGGCATCAGCCGGGTTGAAGCGCATCGTTCCCACCGGGACACGATGGACCTGACCTGCGCGGACGGCACGATGGGCCAACCCCCTGATTGCTGAGCGCACCCGGCTGCCGATGCGACCACTGCGCATTTCCATGTTCTGCAGCAACGATGATGCAGCCAGGCTGAAAACCGTGGCGGTCGCGGGGCGCCGACAACTCGGCGCCTGACCATCGCACGGACGATTGAACAACGCCGCTCCGCCATTGGGCACCGGCAAGGTCTTGTACAGACAAAATATGCTGACATCGCCATCGCTACCCAGCGGCCGGTCGCCAGCAGCCGAAAGCAGCGACAGAGCGCAGTCTTCAATCAGCAGCAGGCCATGATCGTCGGCCATCTTTCGCATCGCGGCAGCCGGACCCGGAAAGCCTGCGAAATGAGTCAGGTACAGGGCTTTTGTCTTCGGGCCGATTCGCCTCCCAAGGTCGTCGAGATCGACCCGCCAGCGCTCATCAACCCGGTAAAACTTCGGTTTGGCGCCAGCGGCCATGACGGAGTCCACTTCCACGCCATGGTGGTAGGAAGGCATCAGTACGTCGCCGCCAGCCAGATCCAGCCTTCGACAGGCGTGAAAAATGGCGTTACGGGCGAAAAAATGCCAATGGACCTGGCCACCATCGAACGGCGGCCAATGGACCTTTCCGCCAGGTCTGATCAGCATGGTCGGATATAGTGTGGGAGTTTCGGTTACGAGTTGGTATCGATTCACGAAAGCCTCTCTGTGCGAGGAACTGGACGCCTGACTCGGAATTTGGCGGCATGCAGCAGGTGACCATAGAAATTGTTGCGAAAGACATACAACCATTCCTGAGCTTGCAACTGAGGATGCCAATCCTGCTTCCAGGGCATGTTGTCACCAAGAAAGTCAAAGCACGTCAGGCCTCGCGCAATGGCATCGCGAAGCACTTCAGCCATCAATAACTGGCCCGGGCTGTAACAGGAAAACTCTTCGTTATAAACCGGCTTGAGCAGAGCGTAACAACCCTGTTGCTCGACGCCATACTGAAAGGCCAGCAACTGGTCGTCCAGGTGCAATGTCCAGAAAGTGAGGCAGTGATGCCTGACCAGTTGACGGGCCAGTGCGATATAGAAGTTCTTTGTCGCCTTGTCCTGGGCCATGGCCGTGCCGGCACGACCTTTCCAGCCCGCCAGCTCCAGTTGCATGCCGGCCGCGACCAGTTCCGGCGCATCGACAACACGTCTGAATTCGACCCGGCCGCGACTGGCCAGCCGCCGGGCACGCCGACGCAGGTTGGCCCTGAAGCGAGGCGACAGGCGACCATGCAGTTCATTCCATGAAGCCGGCAAGGTGATGTAAGGCGAGTGCGTGGCGGTCCATCTGCCAGTGGGATAGCCTGATTCCAAGGCGGCCTCAATCAGCCAGCCGGCGCGCCCGCCCCTTGGCACATCGGTCAATACCAGCGCGTCCCAGTCGCTGTTCCCGGCCAGGTGGCGGAACATCGCCGGGCCAGCCCGGGCCGGATCGTCGGCGATCAGGTCGTAGCGGCCTGAATGCAGATTGGCGGCACTGCGCAACTGCCTGATGGGCATGCCACGGAGAAATGACAACGTGCGCAACATCGGCAGGACGGCGCTCAGACGACCACGTTGATCGCGAAGGGTCATGATGAAAAGCTTGTTGCCTGCGGCAAAGTGATCCAGCCAGGTCGAGAAAAACTCGTGGCGGTAGAAGAACGGGTCCGTGGTGCGACTGACCAGGTCATTCCACTCATCCCTGATGCAATCGAATGCTGCGCGCGACTCGACCAGCCCAACCTGGTTGACACTGGTCATTTCGGACACGACAGCAATTCGGCTTGCGTGCGCTGGCGCACCAAGTCAGCTCTGGCTTTGTGCAAGACTTGCAGAATGCGTTCAGGGACCCGGTTACCAGCCCGGCACGAGTGAGGGCCGGCAGGCGTCTGGCCCATGCGCTCGAAAAGGAGTGATACTGAATGAGCATGTTCGTCTACGCGGACAGGCTGATCGTTGTTCTCGGCGTTCTTGGACTGTTGACCTGGGACCTGGCCAGTGCCAATACCTACTACGTCCGGGTCGATGGTGGGGACGCCACGGAATGCAACGGACTCGCGAACCGCCCCTACGACAGCAGCGCAGACCAGCACTGCGCCTGGAAGCACCCCTTCATGGCCTTGCCGCCGGGGGGTGATGCGCGCATTCAGGGGGGCGACACCCTGCACATCGGTCCGGGCAGCTACATGATGGGACTGGGCGCACCCGGCGCGGAGCGCTGCCACCAGGAATGGAGTTGGGAATGTCATCTCGGCCTGATCCCCAGTGGCCCCTCGCCGGAGCAGCCGACCCGGATCCTCGGCGCCGGTTACCAGGACGGTTGTACCGCAGCCCCGCAACTGTGGGGAACCGAGCGCTCGTGGATGGTCATCAACATGGAAGGCAGTTCGAATGTCGAACTGGCCTGCCTGGAAATCACCGATCGTGGCAACTGCATCGAAGCTCATTGCCATAACGGCAAGTGCCCCGGTGAGGTCGCGGCCTGCGAACGCGACCAGCCCCCCTGGGGCGACTGGGCGCCGACCGGCATTTCCGCCCGCGACTCGGCCAATGTCACGCTGCGTGACATCAATATCCATGGCATGGCCAATCGCGGCATCTTCGCCGGC
>JBLRWT010000300.1:0-3628 GCA_047921095.1 Wenzhouxiangella sp.
CGTATTGCTGCAAGGTTCCCTTCCAGGAGATCGGCATAGCCAGCACCAGCGTGTCGAGCGGCGGATGGTCGAAGCCTTCGCCGATCAGGCGGCCGGTGGCGAGTAGCACCCTCGGTGCCGACTCATCCAACGCATCCAGTTCTGCGAAAACTGCCGTTCGCTGCTTCTTCGACAAGCGGCCATGCAGGACAAAGCAGTGTTCGACCTCATCCCCCAGCGCCTCCTGCAACATCGGCAGATGATCCGTTCGCTCGGTAAGCACCAGCACCTTTCGCCCTTCGCGGTAGGCGGCCAGGACATCCCCGGCGATGCGCCGGTTGCGAATCGCATCGCCTGCGAGGATGCGGAACACATCCTGAATCGGAGAATCCGGCGGGATTTCCGGCGCGGGCAACACCTTCGGCCAGACCTCCAGTTGCGCCGGGCCGGTTTCCGGTCTGGCAGCGCTGTGGCGGATCGGCCCGCACTGCATGAAAATAATGGGCTGATGCCCGTCGCGGCGTATCGGGGTGGCGGTCAGGCCCACCACGAATCTCGCCCTGGCCTGTTTGAGGATCGCTTCGAAGGAAAAGGCTGACAGGTGATGGCATTCATCGATGATGATCTGCCCATACTGATCGAGCAGTTCGCCCAGGTCTTCCCGCCGTGACAGTGACTGCATGACGGCGATGTCGATCTTGCCGGATGGGTTCTTCTTGCTGCCGCAAATAACGCCCAAGCTTCCTTTAGGGAACTCAAGAAATCCTGTCAAATGATCCTGCCACTGGCGCAGCAACTCGGTGCGATGGACCAACACCAGCGTGCTCACCTTGCGCCGGGCGATCAGGACGGCTGCGGTAACGGTCTTGCCGAAGGCCGTTGGGGCGCAGAGCACGCCGACCTCGTGCTTGAGCATCTCCCGCACCGCCGCTTTCTGGTCCTTGCGCAAGGTCCCGGTAAACTCCGCCGTCACTTTCGGTCCCGGCAGGCGTTCGTCCTGCAGTTCCGGACGGATGTCGTTTTCCTCTAGCAGGTCAAACACGGTATCAAGGCAGCCTCGCGGCAGGCCGATATGCTGGGGAAAATTTTCGGCGCAGCCGATGATTCGCGGCTTGTTCCACACCGGCAGGCGCATGGCCTGGGCCTTGTAAAACTCCGGATTCTGGAAGGCGGCGAGTCGGATCAGGCGGTTGGCCAGTGGCTGGGGAAGATCGGCCTTGGCGATGAAAATCTGGTTGGCCAGCACCAGGGTCAGCGATTGCGGCAGTGGACCGGTAATCCGGGTGAGTGCTGGTGATGGCCGTTGCCATGGTTTGCTGTCTTCCTCCTCTGTCGCAAAGGCCACATCCAGGGGGTGGCGACCGCCACTGGCCCGCAGGATGACGTCTTCCAGGTCTCGCCGGGACATGGAACGGATGGAAGCCAGAAAAGCCCACTGGTCTGAATGGGGTTGCAACTGTTCATCAACGAAGACGCTGCGCCCTGATTGCCTCGGCTGTTTCTGCAGGGGCAGCGCGATCAGATTGCCGAAGCCGCCCTTGGGCATGGTGTCCTGGTTAGGAAACAGGCGGTCGTAGCTGGTCAGGGACACGGACCGGGTGCGGTCGCAGGTGTGGCTGATCAGTGCGGCCCCGAGCTGCCGGGCCTGGCGGGCCGGAACCGGCTCGGCAAAAAAAATCCAGGCATGAGCGCCATTACCAGAGCGGGAGATCTCCAGCGCCGCCGGAATGCCAAGCTCCCGGCAGGATTGCATGATCGCCTTGGCATCCTCCCGCCAGTCGGCCTCATCGAAGTCCGCCGCCAAAAAATGGCAACTGTCATCGCTCAGGAGCGGATAGACGCCGATGGTCTGCTTCCCGGCCAAATGGTCATAGACCACCTGATCGGTCACGGGCAGCCATTGGCGCTGGTTGCAGTCACCGCATTTCACCCGGGGCTTGTGGCAGATGCCTGGTTTCCACTCGTTACCGCAGGCCGGTGAGTAGCCGGACGTGCCCTTGGCCGACTCCCATCGCTGGGCGTAGATATCCTCTCGACCACGGAACAGACGGCGGAACAGGGCGATCTTGTCGTCGGTGGTGAAACGGGTGTGGGCTGGTGCGGATTCGGTTGGGGCGGGGACGGGTTCAGTGGTCGGTGGTCCTTCCCGGGCGATGCCGTGCTGGGTCAACAGTTCCTTGAGGCGGGCGTTCTCCTCTCGCAGCCGCCGCAGTTCCTCCCGTGTCTTGCGGTCGTGATTACTCTCCGAAAATTCCATCCTCCGCCACACCGTCAATCAGGTCATCGTTGGCCATGCGGTGTAGTATATCCGCAGTACATCCGACAGCAACACCCGAGAACCCGCCGTGACAGCAGCCAAGACCGAGACCATCACAGTGCGCATCCAGCCTACCGTCAAAGCCGGCTTGAGGGCCATAGCGGAGCGCGAGCGTCGAAGTATCGCCAATATGATCGAAGTGATGATCCGAGATTATTGCGGGCGGAATGCGGTGCCTATTGATGATTCACTACAAACCGAGTATCCCGCCACCCGGAAAAAGAGGCCCTAGACCAACCTCCAAGTCACCGAGTTTGGAATTCGGTAGGTAGTTTGGGAGCGGTTGGAAAGGTGTAAAGCCAGGGAATTCATTTGAGTATGAGATCATGCATCACGCCCAGCCTCGGTGGCATTGAGTACGCGGACGACATCGTGATGGCAATGGATCTGGAGCAGGCGGTACGGAACGATACGGCTCTGCAAAGGCTGATTGAGGATTTGAATGCAGTATTTCGGGAATGGCGGCAACAATAGCCAACGTGAGGTGACGCGAAGGGTGGGTTCTCCGAACAATCACCATGAACGTGAGCCTCGCTCGTTCATTGGCGTGGACAAAACGCTATCCACTTGATCACGCAGTTCCGCTGCAAAGGCGCCGATCATGGTTGCCGAAACAGCTTCTGCGTTTTCAAGATCCCAAGAGTCGACGTACTCGGCAGGGCATTCGAAGATTTCCACCAGATGAGCCCGAAGCCCTCGCAGCCATTCATCCTCGGTTCTGAAACGGCTGGCCATTGCGCCTAGTTCGGTTTTCAGGGTATCCGAGACTCGGGAGGCGCTGACAATCACGTCCCAAGCCATTTCCGTTAGATCGTCGGTTTCCATAAAGCCAATTCCTGAATGGGATTGAACCTGATTGATCGGTTACTCGCCCTCATGCCGCCTGATGCGATTGAGTTCTGACGTGCGGTCACCTGATCCAGCGGCGGGCGTCCTTGAGCAGCAGCACAAGTTGCTGCTCGCGCAGCGGTGAGGCGATGAAGCCGAAGCGGGTGTAGAACCGCGCCGCTTCCTGATCAATGGGGTGGGTCAGCATCGCCCGGATGCCGGCCTGCTCGGCAATCAGCAGGGTGCGGCGAATAGCATCCTGGAGCAGACCGATGCCGATCCCTCGGGCCTGATCCTGCAGGCTGACGGCCAGACGGGCAAGAATCACGACGGGGATCGGATATTGCCCCATGCCCTTGCGAATGCGCTCTGGTGCATCGAGCGTGTCAATCTGGCCGACGGTCAGGCTGAAATAACCGGCGACGCGGTCGTCCTCGCTGACGACGAAGGTCCTGGCTGAGCCGCTACCTTGCGCCTGTCGGGCATGGTGCACCAGCCAGTCAT
>JBLRWT010000301.1:0-3614 GCA_047921095.1 Wenzhouxiangella sp.
CATTCATGTTGGCCCCATCAAGATAGACCTGGCCCCCGGCTGCCCGGACCTTGTTGCAGATCGTGACCACCTCTTCTTCGAACACGCCGTGGGTGGACGGGTAAGTAATCATCAGCGCGGCGAGCTTGTCGTGGTGCTTTGCGATCTTGGCCTCGAGGTCGGCCATGTCGATATTGCCCTGGTTGTCGCAACCGACCACGACGATATCCATACCCACCATCTGGGCGCTGGCCGGGTTGGTGCCATGGGCAGAAGAGGGGATCAGGCAGACCGTACGATGGCTTTCGCCGCGTTGCTCATGCAGGCCCTTGATCGCCAGCAATCCGGCATACTCGCCTTGCGAGCCTGCATTCGGTTGCAGTGAAATGGCGGCGAACCCGGTCAGGCTTTTCAGCATCTCTTCCAGCTCGCCGATCATGGTGTGATAACCGCGAGCCTGGTCCCAGGGGCAGTAAGGGTGCAACTCGGCAAACTCGGGCCAGGTCACCGGGATCATTTCGGCGGTGGCGTTGAGCTTCATGGTGCACGAGCCCAGGGGAATCATCGCATGGGCCAGGCTCAGGTCCTTGTTTTCCAGCCGCTTGAGATAGCGCAGCATCTCGGTTTCGGAATGGTAGCGGTCAAAGACCTCGTGGGTCATGAACCCGGACTGACGGCGCAGGGGCTCGGGAATCGCACTTTGCTCGACCGAAACGGTTGCATCGAGTTGTTCAATGTCAACGCTTTTCCCGGTGAACAGTTCCAGCAGCTTTGCAATGTGCCGGCGGCGGGTGCATTCATTGATGCTGATGCCAATGATGTTGTCACGATCGGCGCGCAGGTTCAGTCCGGCCTGCTGGCTGCGATAAAGCAGAGCCTGGCGCAGCGGTTCGGTCACCCGCACTGACACGGTATCGAAAAACTGGTCGTGTTCGACATCGAAGCCGGCCTCTTCCAGGGCGTGGGCAAGCAGGCAGGCGTGGCGGTGAATGCGCCGGGCGATTTTGCGGATGCCATCCGGACCGTGCCAGACCGCATAGAAGCCGGCCATGACCGCCAGCAGTGCCTGGGCGGTGCAGATGTTGCTCATCGCCTTTTCGCGGCGGATATGCTGCTCGCGAGTCTGCAGTGCCATGCGCAGGGCCGGATTGCCATGACGGTCTTTGGATACACCAATGATGCGGCCGGGAACATTGCGCCGGTAATCTTCGCGGGTGGCCAGGAAGGCCGCGTGCGGGCCACCAAAGGCCATTGGCACGCCAAAGCGCTGGGCCGAGCCGACAACCGCGTCAGCGCCGGCCTCGCCCGGGGCTTTGAGCAAAGCAAGAGCCATCAGGTCGGCGGCCACGGCGGCCAGTCCGCCACGGTCGTGCGTTTTTGCGATCATGGCATCGAGGTCAACCAGTTCGCCGTCGGCGCCCGGATACTGGACCAGGATGCCGAAACAGTCGGTTTCGTCCAAGGCGGCCATGATGTCGCCGCAAACCCGTACATCCAGATCCATGTGCTGACCCCGGTTTTTGACCACGTCGATGGTCTGGGGCAGGCAGTTGGCGTCGACCAGGAAGACATTGCTTTTCGACTTGCGGTTGACCCGCTTGAGCATCGCCATGGCTTCTGCAGCGGCAGTGGCTTCATCGAGCAACGACGCATTGGACAGGTCCATGCCGGTCAGATCCATGACCATTTGCTGAAAGTTCAGCATCCCTTCGAGCCGACCCTGGGAGATCTCGGCCTGGTAGGGTGTATAGGCGGTATACCAGCCCGGGTTTTCGAGCACGTTGCGCAGGATGACCGGCGGGGTGATGGTTGGCGAATAACCCAGTCCGATCATGCTGTGATTGACGGTGTTGGTCTCGGCGATCACCCGCAACTCTTCCAGCACGCGGTCCTCATTGTCGCAGGCAGGCAGGTCCAGAGGCTTTTCGATGCGAATGCTGCCCGGCATGGTTTCCTGCATCAGCCCATCCAGGGAGTCGCTGTTGATCGAGGCGAGCATCTGGCGAATATCGTCCGGAGTCGGGCCGATGTGACGGGCGATGAACTCGTCGTGGGCTTCAAGTACATGCAGAGGCTTCGATTGCGCGCGAGGATCCATGGATGGGTTCTCTTTTGAGGTCATGTCAATGGTAAGTAATGATCGATCAACAAAAAGGCAAAAAGCGCCATCAGGTAGATAATCGAGTAGCTGAACATCTGCATGGCCAACTGCTCACTGCGTGGCTTCATCATGGCGATGGCGTAGCCCAGGAAGCCAGCGTTGAGCACCAGTGCTCCAGCCAGGTAAATCAGCCCACTCATGCCGGTCAGGTACGGCAGCAGCGTGACCAGCAAAAGAATGATGGTGTAGAACAGGATCTGCCAGCGGGTAAATTCGACGCCATGGGTCACCGGCAGCATCGGCACATCGGCGGCCGCATAGTCGTGCCGACGATAGATGGCCAGGGCCCAGAAATGGGGCGGCGTCCAGACGAAAACGATCAGGAACAAAATGAGGGCGTAAGCATGAATTTCGCCTGTTACGGCGGTCCAGCCCAGCACGGGCGGGGCTGCGCCGGCGGCGCCGCCAATGACGATATTCTGGGAGGTGGCGCGCTTGAGCCAGGCGGTATAGATCACGGCGTAGCCAATCAGGCTGGCGAAAGTGAGTATTGCCGTGAGTACATTGATAAACAAGACCAGGATCAGCATGGATATCAGCGCCAGCGTCAGCGCGAAGCCCAGCACTTGTCTGCGAGAGAGTTGGCCGGTCGGCAGGGGGCGGTTCCGGGTCCGCACCATCATGCCGTCGGCCGGTGCATCGAGCAGATGATTGATGGCAGCAGCACTTGCCGCGGCAAGACCGATGCCCAGGCTGCCGAGGATCAGGGCATCCAGCGGTACCATGCCCGGGACGGACAAGGCCATCCCGACAATGGCGGTGAACACGATCAGGGCGACAACGCGCAGCTTGCACAGGCCGAGAAAGCTTCGGGTCAGGCTGATCAGGCTGGCCGACATCAGGACGGCCCGGTCTTCGGTGAGGCCAGCCACAGCAGGTAGACCATCAGCCCCAGGAGCAGGGCCGCGACGCCATTGTGCGCGACAGCGATCATAAGTGGCAGCCCAAGAACCACGTTCAGCACGCCCAGTGTGATCTGCGCTGCAAGCAACGCGGCAAGTACCCGACCGGGACCGATCATGCCTGGGGTGCGCAGCAACAGCCACAGCAACCAGCCGAAGACCCCGATGACAACCAGCGCGCCGATGCGGTGAGCAAGGTGGATGGCGATCCTGGCGTCATGATCGAGAATGCCGCCTTCATAGTCGACGCCCACGCCGCGCCATAGGGTAAAGCCCTCGGCAAAATCGGATTCAGGCCAGACCTGTCCCATGCAGGTCGGGAAATCGGGACAGGCCAGGGCGGCATAATTGGTGCTGACCCAGCCCCCCAGCAAGATCTGACCGACCAGCACCACCGTGGCGATGGCCAATGGCCATTTCAGGCGTCGTTGAGGCAGGTTGGCGATGGGTTGATCCGGCCGTGTTGCCAGGTAGAGCCAGACCAGCAGGCTGAACGTGAGCAGGCCGCCGATCAGGTGGGCAAGCACAATCGCCGGTTTCAGCAGCAGTGTGACCGTCCACATGCCCAGCAG
>JBLRWT010000302.1:0-3611 GCA_047921095.1 Wenzhouxiangella sp.
TCTTGCGCTTAAGCAAGAAGCTTGGACGCGACATATGATGGACTTCGGTTCGCTTTTTTTCGTTCTACTGCCTTCTTTGCGTCTTTGCGTCTTCGCGTTTAAACAGCTTTTGACTTTGACCTTGCCTTAAAGCGCTGTGTGTTTGCATTTTCGTTTGTGCGGTCAGGTTGCGATCAGCCGGCTTGCTTGGCGGCGTCCGGGTTGATTTCTTCAACTCGTTCATGACCGATGCGGCGGGGCGCTTCCTGGCCCTTGATCTTGCTGGTGCCGTCGAACTGCGCGCCTGACTCGATCACGAGCTGGCCGACCGAAACCGTGCCGGAGACACTGCCTGTGGCAACAATCTCAAGGCGCTCGGCTTCGATATTGCCGGAAAACCTGCCGCTCACAAGAACTTTCGAGGCCGCAATATCGCCTTCGAAATGGCCTTGCTCACCAATCGAGACTTCGGCTTCGGACTTCACGTTGCCTTCGACGTTGCCGTCGATGTGCAGGTTGTCACTCAGGGCGAAGTCGCCGACCAGCTTTGTCCCTGCAGCAATGACGGTCGTTCCGGTACGCTTGCGGTCCGACGAATGACCTCGACTAATGATTCCCATTCAACTCGATCCTCTTTGGTGAACAAAACATCGTAATCCTCCATCGACCAGCGCAGGAATGGGCCAGGGTCAAGGCGCCGGTTGAGATGACGGACTTCGTAATGCAGATGCGGCGCAGCCGAGACGCCGGTGTTTCCGGAATAGCCCAGCAACTGGCCCCTCTGCACGTAATTTCCGACCTGGACGGAGACGCTGTCCATGTGGCCGTAGATGGTGGTGAATCCGTAGTTGTGGACCAGCTTGACCATGTTGCCAAGGCCGCTGTTGTGGTGCTTGGACGCCCATTCCACGATGCCATCGGCGGTCGCATGGATCGGGGTTCCCGTTGGCGCGCGGAGATCAACTCCGCCGTGCATGGCGGTACGCTCTTGAATCGGGTGCCGGCGCATGCCGAATCGGCTGGTGACCGTCTCCGACTCGACCGGAAAACCGCTCGGGATCGACTCCAGCATCAGGCGCTTCTCGAACGCGGTCTGGCTGGCAGTATCAACCCGTTGAGCCAAATGGCGCTCGGGCTCGGCACGGACGCCGATCATGATTTCGATATTTTCCAGCTCGTCACCCAGAGCCAGCAACAGTTGTGCCTTTTCGTCGACCTCCTGCTGCAGTTGGCCTCGCTCGGCCAAAAGCGCCTGGTTATCCATCCCGATCGACTCATGCAGGGCGTTCAGGTTCCGAACCTTGGACTTCAGGGAGCCGACCTTGTCGTTCAGTCCATGGATCAATAACGTACCGCCCAGGATGGCCACGAGCAGGCCACAGCCGACACCAGCCAGCAGCCGACGCATCACCTGGCTCAGAGTGAAGTGCCGCGCTCCCTTGTAATCAGTTATTGTAATCTGGTAGCGATTGCGCATAACTTTATGATTCTTATATATTTATAATTATATTCAGGCGAAAAAGCTGGCAGTCGCGACGCGCCCGAGGCCCAATTATGCGAGGCGGGCGCTCAGGATGCAAACGGCCGGATTCAGTACAATCAGCAATTGGCCAGATTGATGCCCGAGAATTCCTCATGATCCGATTGAACTATCTGCCCGTTGTCGTACTGACTGTCCTTGTCCTGGCCGCCTGCCAGGACGAACCGCTGCCCCCGGTGCAGACGCTCGACCCACCCGAGGAAGTGCCCGCTCGATACGTCGATGAGCGTGATCCCATCGCCCTGGCGCCAGCGCGTCCGGAGATTTACGCGGAGTTCACTCTCGATCCGCCGATCGATCACCTCAGCGACAACGAGCGCCGTATGGTCGGCCTTCTCATCGATGCGGCGGACATCATGGATCTGCTGTTCTGGTATCAGGCCTACGGGCAGCCAGAACCCTTCATCGACGGGATCGCCAGCCCGACCGCCAGGCGCTATGCCGAAATCAATTACGGGCCCTGGGACCGACTGGAGGGAAACCGCCCGTTCATTGAAGGCTATGGCCCCAAGCCGGTCGGAGCCAACTACTATCCGGCCGACATGACTGACGAGGAATTCGACGCCTTCGATGATGAGTTGAAGAATGACCTTTACACGCTCATCCGCCGCGACGAGGCCGGCGACCTCATGGTGGTTCCGTACCATGAAGCCTTTGCCAATGACCTTGCACAGGCTGCCGAGTTGCTCAAGGAAGCAGCGGAATTGTCTGACAACGAAAGCTTTGCCGAATACCTGCGCTTGAGAGCCGCGGCTCTTGTGAGTGACGACTACCAGCCCTCGGATCTGGCCTGGTTGGACGTCACGGACAACAACGTCGAATTGATCATCGGTGCCATCGAAACCTACGAGGACCAGCGCTACGGCGCGAAGGCCGGTTACGAGGCCTACGTCATGGTCAAGGATCATGAATGGAGTGACCGGCTGTCACGCTACGCCGCCTTTCTGCCGGACCTGCAACGCAGCCTGCCGGTGCCGGAGGAATACCGGCGCGAAGAGCCGGGAACCGATTCAGACCTGAATGCCTATGACATGCTCTATTACGCTGGCCACTCCAACGCCGGCACCAAGACCATCGCGGTCAATCTACCCAACGACGAAGAGGTCCAACTCGCCAGAGGCACTCGGCGCCTTCAGTTGAAGAATGCCATGCAGGCCAAATTCGATGCCATCCTGGTGCCGATCTCGGAGGTCCTGATCGCCGAAGATCAGCTGGAACATATCAGCTTCGACGCCTTTTTCGGCAACACCATGTTCCACGAGGTGGCCCACGGCCTGGGCATCAAGCACACCATCGACGGTCGCACCACCGTGCGCGAGGCGCTGCGTGAACATGCCAGCCCCCATGAAGAGGGCAAGGCCGACGTGCTGGGATTGTTCATGGTGCGCCAATTGCTCGAGGCCGGTGCCATGGAAGGCGACATCATGGATTATTACGTCACCTTCCTGGCCGGAACCTTTCGCAGTGTTCGCTTCGGCGCCGCCAGCGCCCACGGCAGGGCCAACATGATGCGCTTCAATTACTTTGCCCGGATGGGGGCGTTCGAGCGCGGCGCGGACAATCGCTACCGGGTCATTCCCGAACGCTTCAGCGAGGCCGTGGACAGTCTGTCACGGGAAATCCTGATCCTGCAGGGCGATGGCGATTACGAGCGGGCCGGGCGGATGCTGGACGAGATGGGTCTGGTCGGCGAGCGCCTGCAGGTCGATCTGGACCGGATTGACGCAGCTGGCATCCCGGTTGACGTGACGTTTCGGCAGGGCAGGGAAGTGCTGGGGTTGGAGTGAGGCGGGGGAGACGGAGGACGGAAGACGGAAATGATGAAAGGCCGGATTTGACTTGAATTCCGGGGTGGTCACGCCCACTTCTGGCAGCAGGTTCCCTATCTGAAATCCTGTTAGCCATGAGTGACGTGAACGCCCCGGAAATCCGGACCTTTGATGCCGAGGTCCATCAGCTTCTGAAGCTGATGATCAACGCCCTGTATTCCAACCGCGAAATCTTTCTTCGCGAATTGATCTCCAATGCCTCTGACGCCAGCGACAAGTTGCGTTTCGAAGCGCTGACCAACGAAAGCCTCAAGGGTCTTGAC
>JBLRWT010000303.1:0-3604 GCA_047921095.1 Wenzhouxiangella sp.
CGACCACCAGGCCGTTTTCATGATCGGCAAATGGCTTTTTACTCAGAGTTTCCCCGAGACTCGCAAAAATTGGCGGCAAAAATATCTCATCGGATTGATGGGTTCCAGGCACGACATAAGCCGGCGCGCGGCCGGCGACTCGAGTGAAAGCCTGCTGTTTGGAAAGGGTCAGAAACCCGCCAGAGACCCGAGTCATGGGCGGATAGTCGTGAGGGCAGCCGAATCAAAGCATTTGGGCGCGCAGCTGCAACAGTTGCCGCAATCGGTCGACAAGTTTGTCATTCGTTGCCTGCATTCCTTCGATCCGGGCAACACCTTCTTCCATGGTCCCCGACTCGGGCCATGACCGGCTTTGATTGTGCATTTGCTCGTGCAATCGGCGAATGTCATCAAACAGCGTGGTTTGACGGGGAGAGCAGTCTGGCGGCTGTGAGTTCAGCCAATCAGTCAGTTCACACGGATCCTCAGGCAGCTCGATCGGTAATGGCCGGGACAACCATGCATGCATGGCGCTGAGCCAACGACGATGGGCACTGATTGCGCTGAAGCCAGCAAGATCCTGGCGGAGAACCGGTTCAACACCCTGCCAGCGGGGATCCGGCTTCCACTGTTCGGTCCAGGCTGGCACCTGGTCGGGTGCCATTGGCCGGGCGATGCAGTACCCCTGTGCCTGTTCGCAGCCCAGTTCCAGCAACAGCCGTCCGTGCTCGACGGTTTCCACGCCCTCGGCTAATGCAACCATGCCGAACGACTCTGCCAGGGTGATGATCCCGATCAACAGGGGCAGTTCGCTGGGTTCGTCAAGCATGTCATGTACGAAACTACGATCAATCTTGAGTGTATGGGCCGGGATCTGCTTCAGATAGGTTAGTGATGAATAGCCGGTGCCAAAATCATCGATTGCGATCATTGGTCCGATGGCGTGCAAAGCAGTCAAGTTGTCGACTGCCCGCTCCATGTTATCCAGGGCGCCGCTTTCCAGAACTTCCAGCTCCAATGATTTCGGGTCGAGCTCCGGAAATCCATCCAGAAGGCGCTGCACTGAATTGGGAAACTCGGCATCCTGGAGCTGAAGGCTGCCGACATTGACGCTGACGGGAAGGTCCAGGCCGGCCGCCTTCCAGGCTCGCATTTGTCGCAAGGCCGCTTCGATGACCCATTCGCCCAGCGGTATGGAAAGCGGATGGCCTTCTATCGCCGGCAGAAAAGTGGCCGGAGCCAGCAGTCCACGCTCGGGATGCTGCCAGCGGATCAATGCTTCCAGCCCCAGGATCCTGCCGGTGCGAAGATTGACCTTGGGCTGATAGTGCAGGACGAGTTCATCGCGCTCGAGCGCTATCTGCAGCGCATTGATGGTTTCGTGCTGCTGCTGGACAATGAGCTCCCGCTGGGCGTCGAAATCCTCAAATCGGCTGCGCCCTTTCAGCTTGGCCTGGTACATGGCCTGATCGGCCTGACGCAACAGGATATCGGGCTCCACGCGACCTTCGGAACGACAAGCAGCAGTACAGTATGTGATCCCGGCACTGAGGGAGATAGACAGCGTCTTCCCTTCGAAACGGATGAGATTTTTGCCTGCCTGGATCAGTTGGGTAGCAATTCGATGGGCGTCGTTCCGATTGGAAATCTTTGGCACCACGACCACAAACTCGTCTCCGCCCAGGCGAGCCAGGTGACAGCCAGGTTCCAGCAATTCTTCCCAGCGCCGGGCCAGCCTGATCAGGAGCTCATCACCGAACTCCTGGCCATGGGCTTCGTTGATGCGCCGGAACCGATCAATATCCAGCGTCAGTACCGCCAGGATGTCCTGCTCGCCAGTCAGGACGGCCATTGAGCCAGCCATGGCCTCGAGGATCCAGGGGCGGTTGCCCAGCCCGGTCAGCGGGTCATGGTAGGCGATATATTCCAGTTGATTCTGCACCTCGCGGCGTATCGAGATATCGCGCAGGCTCGCCACGGTATGTCGACCGGTTTGGTCGGAAAACTGCTTGCCGCCGCTGATCTCCACGGCAACGTTTTGACCATCCGCGCGCCGAATCCAGGTTTCGACCAGTCGTGAATCCAACGCCGGCTCGATAAATCGAGCGAATTCCCGAATGATCTCGTCTTTTCGTTCCGGTGGATGTAATTCGGTGACGTGACGTCCGACCAGATCCGTTTCGTCAAGGCCGAACAGTTCGCAGGCACTTCGATTGGCCTTTTCCACACGCGCAGAATCAATATCCAGAACGAGGATGCCGTCACTGCTTGAATCGAAGACCGCGCCGTAACGATCTTCGTCGTGGCGGCGTTGCGCCAGAGCCAGCTCGGCTTCGGCCAGCGAGCAGGCCTTGCGCTCGCCAATGAGCTCCAGCGTTTGTCGTGACATCTGTTTTTGCATTTGGAGCACGGTGCCCAGGATGACCGGGGATGCCTGACGCATTTGCACCTCGGCTGCTCTGCGTGCCTCGGCCACGCTCAAACCCCGGTCGACGTGGTGAAGCACGAGCGCCATTTCCCGATCGTCCTGCAATATATGACAGGCCAGCCAGTGGGTCAGAAAAGCCAGTATCTCGTGCAGGGTCTCCTGTCGATCTGGGGGCTGGTACAGCGCCTGGACCGTTTCGAGGAAACCGGCGTGGACTTGCCGGTGATCGGCCAGTACCTCCTCGCCCTCCAGGCGCCGCGCCCAAATGGCTTCTTCGGCTTCGAAATGAAAGCGGGCGTAGGCGGCCAGTTCGTCAAGCAGTTCATCCAGATTGATTTCGACTGAATCGGTGACAGCGACCGATGCAACCTGATTGAGCAACGACACCAGCCTGCGGTGCTGTCGATCAATTGCGGCTATTCCGGTCTCGAAGTGATCGTTCCATGGAAAAATCTCGAAGACCGGCTCCGAGTCCTGACCGTCCGAAACGCTGATTCTATACATGGAACTATCCTCGCGAGCCTGGTCTGCAGCATTCTTCCCGACCTATCAAGCAGGGCGAGACGTTCGGGAATGTAACACCTTGCTGGCGGACTGGTTTCCGCGCATTGTGCACGGTAGCGTTCATTGCCCCAAATGAGCAGAAACGCCCACCTGACGCCGATCACGGCATCAGCAGAATGGTTCAGGATGCTCCCTTCCTGCCCGTACAGCAACCCCTTTTCAGCTTCTCTGGACGAAAAGGCGGCAAAAGCAGCTCATCGATTGAGATTGATGTATTCAGGCACGCCAAAACCCTGCGCGGGGCCGGTCTAAAGTTCGGGGATTAAGAGTGAATCAGGTTGGTCGTTCGCGCAGAATCTGAAGGGCTCTTTCGCCAGCGACGAATCCAGCCTTTCTTATTCATGCGGATTCGTCACGAAACGCTGTCGGTGGCGGGTGACTGAATTGCCATTGCGGCTGTACTGCTATTAGTGCGTTACCGAACGGACACGCCATGGGCGGCCGTGCTGTACTAACCGGCGCGGAGGGTCCAACCTGGATTTTGGGGTTTCGTGAATTCTTACAGATGCTGTTCGAGCGGGGCGCGAGAAGTTGCGCCAGCCGGGGGTCATTCGTAAACGAGCAGTTTCTGGGCATGCGGTATGCCCTTCACAGATGAGGGTTTTGATATGAGTAGCAGTGAAGGCAATAACA
>JBLRWT010000304.1:0-3602 GCA_047921095.1 Wenzhouxiangella sp.
CTGACCCCGATCACCCGGCGCGAAGCCGCGACCGATGAGCCGGCGACGGATCAGGAAGCCGAAGAACAAAGTGCTGAAACCGGCGAGACAGCGCCAACACGTGAAGAAACCGATGCCCGGGCCCGTGCCGAAGAGGTGCGCCGAAGAGTCGCCGAACGGCGGGCCGAGTTGCGCGCCGAGGCCGAACGCCGTGCCCAGCAACAACAACAAAGACGACAGGATTAATTGATGATTCAAGCACATCACTCAGCCGCCGCAAGGTGGTTCAGCCGGCTCGCGCTCAGCCTGGCCATGGCCTGCCTTCTGGCAGCCTGCGGAGCGATGCAGGAACGGCCCTCGGAGCAGGATCGCGCGCCCAGTGCACTTGATCCCGCGACCCGACACGACAGCGGCGAGATCAGGCTGGGCGCAGACGACGAGGTCGATGAGGAAGACGGGTTTGAACAGACCGAGATCTACCAGGGCACCGGTGTGTTCATCGACCAGAACGCCATGCGGGGCCGCGCCGAGCCGCCGGACGAGGATGGCGAGATCACGCTCAACTTCGAAGGGCAGGGGATCCAGGAAGTGGTCAATGCCGTTCTCGGCCACATGTTCCAGGAAAACTATGTCATCTCGCCGGGGGTCAGCGGAGAAGTCACGTTTTCCACCGCCCGCCCGCTGACGCGCGACCAGGTCATGCCAGTGCTGGAGATGTTGTTGCGCTGGAATGGCGCCACTCTGATCTGGCGCGAGGGACAGTACCATGTCATTCCGATCGCCGAAGCGGTGCGCGGTAATCTCGTACCACGCTTCGATTCCGATTCCAGCGGCGTCGGTTACGAAGTCATGGTGGTCCCGCTGGAATACATCTCGCCGTCCAAGATGGCCGAGATCCTGGAGCCCTACGCCCGTGAAGACGGGGTGTTCAATGCCGACAACGCCCGCGGCCTGCTGTTCCTTGCCGGCACGCGCTACGAACTGCAAAACTATCTGCAGATTGTCCAGACTTTCGACGTCGACTGGCTGGCCGGCATGTCCATCGGCATGTTCAGTCTCACCCGGATCGAGGTCAACGAGTTGCTGCCGGAGCTCGAAGCGGTGTTCGGCGAGCAGGGCGAGACCCCGCTGGCCGGCATGTTCCGGTTTGTTCCGCTCGAGCGCCTCAACGCGGTCATGGTGATCACCCCCAGCGAGCATTATCTCAAGGAAGCCGAAACATGGATCCGGCGGCTGGACCGCTCCAGTCCGGAGGCCGGCGCCCGCTTGTATGTCTACCGGGTCAAGAACCTGGAGGCCGACATACTGGCCGGCTACCTTGGCGATCTGTTCGGCACTGGCGGCCAGCGCCAGCAGCGTCCGCGCGAGCGCCGTGGTGGTCTCGCTCCCGGCATGGAGCCGGCGACGGTGTCAAGCGTGAGCGAGTTCCAGCGCACTCGGGCCCAAGAGGGTCAGCAGCAGCAGCGCACCACCGAAGGCGGCATGCAGCTTGGAGAAGATGGTGATGTCAGGATCACGGCGGTGCAGGAAACCAACTCGCTGCTGATCCAGGCCTCGCCGAGCCAGTACGATGCCATCCTGTCGGCCATCGAGCGTCTGGATGAAGAGCCGCTGCAGGTTCTGATTGAGGCCCAGGTGCTGGTCGTTGAACTCAGCGATCAGTTGCGCTACGGCGTCAGTTGGTTTCTAGCCAACCGAGGCCCAGAGGCCGGCGGGCCCGCGCTGCCGGACGGTTTCGCACCCACCCGTGCTGACAATCGGGCGCTACTTTCCAGCGGCGGGGCGCTGGCCAATATCACCCGGCGCGGTGTTGACCGCACCTTTGTGGCGGCCACGATCGACGCGCTTGAGTCCGTATCGGATGTCCGCACCATTTCGTCTCCCTCGCTGATGGTGCGCAACAACTCGCAGGCGTCCATCAACGTCGGTGAGCAGATCCCGGTTCAGTCGACCCGTTTTGTGGGCGGGACGATCGGCGATTCGGCCAGTACCATTGGCAACGTCCAGTTCATCAATACCGGAACCATTCTTGATGTCACACCGCGGGTCAATCCGGGTGGACTGGTCTATCTGCAGATTCGCCAGGAAGTTTCCTCCCGTGGCCCCTCGCCCGGGGTGGGTGGCAACCCGATCGTCAACACCCGCCAAATCAGTACAGAAGTCGCGGTGCAGTCCGGGCAGACCATCATTCTCGGTGGCCTGATCGCCGAAACAACCAATGACGAACGCTCGGGCGTCCCGTACCTGCAGCGCATACCTGGAATTGGCGCCCTGTTTCGCAGTACAGAAATAGGCATCCAAAGGACCGAGACTGTCGTGCTGATCACGCCGACGGTGGTGGACTCGACTGAGCGCCTGCGCGAAGTCTCTGACGAGTTCCGCCGCAAGTTCCGTGGTCTGGAGCCCCTGGGCGCATTCGACAACTGATGGGCGGGCTTGTCAGGCCAATTAGCAATTTTCTTCATCCACTGTATAGATTGGTATATAAATAATGCAAAAGCGCCATATAGTCATAATGCTTTTTCTCCTGATCGGCCTGCTCGCCGGCTGTGCGACCACGCCGCCGGTGGCGGAGCAAAGCGTCGAGGAACGGGCGCAGGCCCGCTGGAACCACCTGGTGACGAGGGACTTTGACGAGGCCTGGACGTACTATTCGCCCGGATTTCGAGAAACCACCTCGGTCAGGGCCTTCGATCGCGACATGCATCGCAGAACGATCCG
Organism: Wenzhouxiangella sp.; assembly: GCA_047921095.1. Lineage (GTDB taxonomy): Bacteria > Pseudomonadota > Gammaproteobacteria > Xanthomonadales > Wenzhouxiangellaceae > Wenzhouxiangella. Next base: position 2,701 of record JBLRWT010000304.1, read on the forward strand.
CTGGCTCGAAGCCCAGGTCCGCTCCGCGACCTGTGAAGGCGACCGCTGCAACGTGTCGGTGGCCGTAACCTACCAGGCCCTCGCCGCCCCGGCCGGCCAGGGTCGCATGCGGGTCACCCGCAATCTGGACGAGACCTGGATCCGCCTGGATGACCAGTGGTGGTTCGTCCAAAACTGATTGCTTTACATTAGCCGGTGGAATAGCATAGAATTGCAGATGCTTGGATGGGCCCGCATGGAGTCGGGTTCACCTCGTGATGTTCACACAGAGCCCTGTGTCCAACAACTTTAGGAGTGTTGTAATGAAAAGAAATACCTTGACGACCGCCGTACTGGCGGGTCTGACAGGCATGGCGGGGATGGTCAGCGTTTCAAACGCTGTCAACGTCAACCCTGACGGCCTCGGCCAGGTCCTGTTGTATCCGTACTACAGTGCCCGCGGCGGCAACGATACGCTGATCTCCATTGTCAACACCACCGAGCGTGGCAAGGCAGTCAAGATCCGCTTCATCGAAGCCCTGAACTCTCGCGAAGTCCTTGACTTCAACATTTACCTGTCCCCGTTCGACGTCTGGACCGCTGTCGTCACCGCGACCGAAGCTGGCGGCGCCAGGATGTTGACCGGCGACGCCACCTGCACCGTGCCATATTTCTTCGGTTCCCCGAATGAAAATGGCGTGGGCGAGCAGCTCTTCCTGGACTTCCAGTACAACGCTGCAGCGGTTCCGTCAGTCGGTTTCGCCGGCACCATTGACGGTGGTCCGTCGGGCATTGAACGTACCGCTTCTGGTTACATCGAAGTCATCGAAATGGGTACTTTCGTAGAACAGCCGGCCAGTGCTGGTGGCGAAGGCAGTGTTGCTTTCTGGGCCAAGCACGACGAAACCGGCGTGCCAAACAAC
>JBLRWT010000305.1:0-3592 GCA_047921095.1 Wenzhouxiangella sp.
CTACAACATTTCCTTCTCTTCCGAACTGTCCGACCGTTTTGGCCAGCAGCTCGGCGGTTCCCGATCGTTCTCGTTCGAGGTCGGCAGCTTTCGGCCCAGCGTGACCCTGGGAGCCGAGGCGCTGACCACGCTGGATCCGATGGCGCCACCCCGGCTGGAGTTCTTCAGCACCAATTACCGGTCCGCGCAGGTCCATGTTCACCGCGTTGGTCCTTCGGACTGGTCGGATTACCTGTTGCTATTTCGCCGTCAACACGAGTGGCGGGAGGCATTGCCTGAGCTTCCGGGCGAGGAAGTCTTTTCCGGCCTGATGGAGATCGACCCGCGACGTGACGAGTTGGTCCGAACGAGCATCGACCTGGCGCCCTGGCTGGATGACGATGCCGGGCATTTTGTGGTGATGGTCGGGCCGGGGAAGTTGCTTGACCGGGTGCCCGAGGATCGGTGGGGCCGCAATCAGATCACCTGGGTCCAGGCGACCCGCATCGGCCTGGATGCCGCGGCGGACAACAACCGGCTGCAGGTCTGGGCAACCAGCCTGGTCGACGGCTCGCCGCTGGCCGATACCCGGATTCGGATCGGAGCAATGGCCGAATCCTGGGTAACGGACGACGACGGACTGGTCTCTATCGAACTGCCCGTCCAGGCCGATGTGGCCGGTAGCGCGAACTGGGTCGAGGCAACGATTGCCGCCGATACCGCGCTGCTGCCCGAATCCCGCCACTGGGTGAGCCGGACAAGCTGGCACCAGCGCGAGGAACCGGATGATGTGCTCTGGCATGTCTTTGACGACCGGCAAATGTATCGCCCGGGCGAAACCGTTCATCTGAAAGGTTGGCTGCGGCGGCTTGAAAAACGCCCGGATGGCGGACTTGGCTTGTTCGACGGGATGACAGAAATCCGCTATTCGGTGTCCGATTCTCGTGGAAACGAGTTGTTGTCGGGTGCGACCGACCTTGCGGGACTCGGCGGATTCGATTTTTCCTTCCAGCTTCCGGATACCCCGAACCTCGGTGATGCCAGTGTGCGTTTGAGCATCCTGCCAGGTCCGGGTCAGACCACCTATACCCACAGCTTCGCGATCCAGGAATTCCGGACGCCAGAGTTCGAAGTGACCACGCGATCGGCGCCAGGACCGTTCGTCGGACCGGAGCCGATCGACATCGAGGTTGAAGCGGCCTACTTCGCCGGTGGCGCGCTGCCGGGGGCCGATGTGCGCTGGAATGTCAGCGCCGAGCAGGGGCACTATGACCCACCCAACCGTGACGAGTGGTCTTTCGGTTTCCAGACGCCATGGTGGATGCCGTGGCATTGGCGTGAGCGCAACGGTTCCGCCACCCAGCAACTCGAAGGCCGCACCGATGGCGACGGCAAACATGCCGTGGCGATCGGCCTGGACTTTTCCGAGCAGCCTCGTCCGTTGCGGATCACCGCTGCCGCTACCGTCACCGATGTCAATCGGCAGGCATGGAGCTCGTCAAGCGAGATTCTTGCCCATCCGGGCGACGTCTACGTGGGCCTGAAATCAGAAACGTACTTTGTTGATCGGCACCAGCCGCTGGTGATTGATCTTTTGACCGTGGATATCGACGGCGAGCCGGCGGGTAACCGTCCTGTGGTCGTTGAAGCAAAAAGGATCCTTCATTTCTGGCGTGATGGAGGTGGTGGCGGGCGGTCAGCCGATGACGTTCAGCGTTGTGACCTGTCCACGGCCGATGATGGACTGGGTCGGTGTTCGTTCGAGACCGATATCGGCGGTCAATACCAGATTACGGCGACCACCATGGATGAGGCGGGTCGGCGCAATGCGACAAGGATTGTCCGCTGGGTCGGCGGCGGCCGGATGGCGCGGGCCGAGCGGGTCGAGATCGAGGAAATTCTGCTGGTTCCCGACCGCGACAGTCATGCTCCGGGCGATGTGGCACGCTTGCTGGTTCAGGCGCCTTTCGATGATGCGGAGGGGCTGCTGACCTTGCGTCGTCATGGCCTGGCAGAGCAACGCCGTTTCACTATCGAAGGCGGCTCGGCAACGCTGGAAATTCAACTGCGTCGCGACTGGCTGCCGAATATCCAGGCGCACGTCACCCTGGTCGGGACCTCGACGCGCGGCGACGACGAAAACAGTCGAACATTGCCGCCGCGCCCGGCGATCGCGGTGGGGACGCACGATTTTGCCATTTCCACCGCCCAACGGGCGCTCGAGGTCAGAATCAACCCGGCTTCGGTCGGTCTGACGCCCGGCGAATCAACCGATATTGACCTGGAAGTACTTGATGCCGCCGGTGACCCGGTCGCCGGCGCTGAAATCGCGCTGGTGGTGGTCGATGAGGCGATTCTGGCGCTCACCGACTATCGCATCACCGATCCGCTCGATGTGTTTTACCAGTCGCGCCCGCCCGGGGTGCGCGACCATCACTTGCGGCCCAGCATCCGCTTGTTGAGTGCGGCTGACCTGGTCGAGGAGCTGGCGCAGGATAAATTGGTCATGGAAGTTGGCATGGATCGGGCGCAGGTCACCGGAGTCCGCATGGCGCAACCGGCGCCGGCGCCGCCAGGTATGGAAGCCGATCCGATCGATGTGCGCGAGGACTTCAACCCGCTGGCCGCATTCATCCCGGCACTGGTCACCGGCGAGGATGGCCGGGTCAGTACCCGGGTCAGTTTGCCGGACAACCTCACCCGTTACCGGATCAGTGCGCTGGCAGTGAGCGGACCGAACCTGTATGGCAAATCCGAAGCCACGCTGACGGCGCGGCTTCCCTTGATGCTGCGTCCGGCGCCGCCACGTTTTCTCAACTTCGGCGATGTCTTCGATTTCCCGGTCGTGCTGCAGAACCAGACCGACAGCACCGTGCAGGTGCAGGTGGCGATGGAAGCCGCCAACCTGGAATTGACCGGTAGCCGCGGGTATTCGCTGGAAGTGCCGGCCAATGATCGGGTCGAGGTGCGTTTCCCAGCGGCTGCACGCAGTGCAGGAACAGCGCGTTACCAGATGGCCGTCGCCACCGAGGATTTTGCCGATGCCGCCCGCGGACAGTTGCCGGTGTGGACACCCGCCACCACCGAGGCCTTCGCCACCTACGGCGCAGTCGATCATGGCGCCATGGTTCAGCCGGTGGTCGCGCCAACGGATGTCTGGCCGCAGTTCGGGCAGTTGGAGGTGACAACGACCTCGACGGCCGTACATTCGCTGACCGATGCCTTCATTTACCTGCACGACTACCCGTTTGCCGGCAGTGAGCAGATTGCCTCACGCATGATCGCCGTGGCCGCGTTGCGTGACGTTCTGGAAGCCTTCGATGTTGCCGACATGCCCAGCCCGGAAGAGATTACGGTCTCGATGGAGCGTGATCTCCAGCGTCTGGCCGGTTTGCAGAATCCCGATGGCGGGTTTGGCCTGTGGCGTCGTGGTCATGGCTCCTGGCCGTATTCAAGCCTGCACGTGGCCCATGCGCTCGTCCGCGCCCGCCAGAAAGGTTACGAGGTCGAGGCCGGATTATTCGACCGAACGCTGAATCACGTGGCCCATATCGAGCAGCATATTCCGCCGGCCTATAACGACTGGGTGCGCCGTCATATCGTCGCCTACAGC
>JBLRWT010000306.1:0-3583 GCA_047921095.1 Wenzhouxiangella sp.
CACTGCCCGGTTCTCGAGCTCCGAGTCCAGCGCGGCAAGCGCTTCCTTCAACAGGCCATGGCCCGGCTTTTCCTCGTCGGGAAACAGGGCATTGAGTTGGTTGAGATTCAGCGGTTCACCGGCTGCCAGCAAGGCGCCTTCGATCACGCGTTTCAGGTATCCGATATCCATATAGTCAGTCAGGTTGAGGTCTGGGCAGGGCTGCGGACATAGATGCTGCCATAGGCTTCCTGCTGAATCAGGTCGATCAAATGTTCGCGCAGCAGTTCGAGCAAGGCCAGGAACGTGACCACGGCGCCGATTCGACCTTCTTCCAGGTCGAAGCACTCGGCGAACTGGACGTACTGGCTCCGTGAGACCAGGTCGGTAATGCGAGACATGCGTTCACGCACCGACAGCGGCTCGGCCTGAATATGATGATGGGCAAAGATTTCGGCCCGGGCCATGACGTCGCGCAGCGCGAGCAATACCTCACGCAGGTCCACTTCCGGTGGCAGTTGAATGGCGCCATGGTCCTCGATCGCCGCCGAAGCCATGGCCAGGTCGCGTTCCATGCGCGGCAATTCGTCGATTTCCGAGGCCGCCTGCTTGAAACGTTCGTATTCCTGCAGACGACGGATCAGTTCGGCGCGCGGATCGGCTTCTTCGTCCTCCTCCGGCTGCGGCCTGGGCAGCAACATGCGCGACTTGATCTCGGCCAGGATGGCGGCCATGACCAGGTACTCGGCCGCCAGTTCCAGCTTCATGCCAGCCATCATCTCGATGTAGGAGGTGTATTGGCGGGTGATTTCGGCGATCGGAATGTCGAGGATATTCAGGTTCTGGCGCCGGATCAGGTACAAAAGCAGGTCCAGTGGCCCCTCGAAGGTCTCGAGGAAGACTTCGAGTGCATCTGGCGGAATGTAAAGATCGTCCGGCAGCTTGAGCATAGGCTGGCCCTGCACCATGGCAAAGGGCATTTCAGCCTGCAGGATCCGGATTTCTGGCGCGTCGCTCATCAGCCGGCAAGTGTACCCCAACGCTGCCGTGCTTTTCTTCCGCAGAGCCTGGAATTGTCACCCTGGACCAGACCGCACGACCAATGCAGGAAGGCAAGCGGAAATGACTGCTGATCAGCAACTCACTGGTCCCAGACGCGTACAATATCGTTTTCCGCTACAGCAGTGACCCCATGCTTTACATGATTCTCGGGCGCGACGCCGATAACAGTCTCGAACGGCGCGCCACGGCTCGTGAACCGCATCTGGCGCGGTTGCGGGCGCTGGTCGATGAAGGTCGGCTCCTGGTTGCTGGCCCGCTCCCGGCCATCGACGCGGACGACCCGGGCCCGGCCGGCTTTGACGGTTCGCTGGTCGTCGCTCAGTTCGATAGCCTGGAAGCCGCCCGCGCCTGGGCCAATGGCGACCCCTACATCCAGGCTGGTGCCTGGACTGAAGCGGAGGTCAAGCCGTTCAAGGCGGTGCTGCCATGACCGGCGAGCGGGTAGCAATGATCCGGGACCGGCTGGAACAGGCTCTGGCACCTGAAAGCCTGGAAGTCATCGACGAATCCCACCTGCATGTTGGCCACCCGGGCGCACGTGATGGCCGCGGCCATTTCCGGGTTCAGATCGTCAGTCCGCTGTTTCATGGCCTGCCTCGTCTGGCCCGCCATCGCCGCGTCTATGCGGCCATGGGTGAGCTCATGCAGACCGACATTCATGCGCTCACAATTGAGGCGTTTTCTGAAAATGAAGTGTAATTTGCTGATTAGTTTGTTTTTTGGTGCGTGTCTGTTTGCTCTGTCTGGCTGCGGTGGCCAGAGCCATGACGATGCCCTGATCCATGACGACGATACCGTCCTCGTGCTGGTGGATGGCCAGCCAGTCACCCTGCCGATGCTCGAGTTCATGATGTCCACCCGCGGGATTGCCGAGGATGACCACCCAGCCATGCGAGAGTTGCTCGAGGAGCTGATTCGCCTGCGAGCGGTCTCCAACGCGGCCCGCCGGGAAGGCATGGATCAAGAGCCACAAGTGCGGGCACGACGGATGATCCGTGACCTGGAGACACTGCAGTTGCGCTACTTCGACCAGGTCTACCGGGACCACCCCGTCACCGATGAAGATATTGAAGCAGTCTACCGGGGTCAACTTGAGCGGGCAGGTGATCGGCAATTCAGGATCGAGACCATTCTTTATGGCAACCAGGCTGAAGCCCTGGCCAACCTGGCCCGGGTCGAAGACGGGGAGTCGACGTTCCCCGAATTGGCTGCCAGGGCCCGCTCAATGGGGCTGCCCGTTGATGCGCCGGTTTGGGTCGATCGCAGCCAGATGCCGGAGGACGTCGCCATTCTGCTATCTGAATCGGACGTCGGCGAGGTTGTCGGACTGCCGCTGCAGACGCCCCAGGGATGGCGCGTCATACGGCTGACCGAGACCCGGCCGATCGCTGCACCCGATCTGGACGAGGTGCGCGAGGGCATCGCCCGGCACCTGGTGCGCCAGCGCCTGGAGGCGCTGGTTGAAGATCTGTACGAGGCTGCCGAAGTGACGCCGATGCTGCCGCTGGACGAGGTTGGCGATTAAAACACTGGTCTCGTTTACGGCAAGGTTACCGGGGTCGGGGCTTGCCACTCCGGGCTTCTGTGCTCGGCCACAACCGTGGTGTATATGCCACCGCGAACGTTGAAGTCGGCGGTGAGGCGCATGAAGCGCGGCTGCGTGGCCTCGGCAATGTCGGTGAGGATGCTGTTGGTCACCGCCTCGTGAAAAGCGCCCTCGTCACGGAAGCTCCAGATGTAGTTCTTCAGTGCCTTGAGCTCGACGCACAACTGGTCGGCAACATATTCAAGCGTGAGGTCGGCGAAATCCGGCTGGCCGGTCTTCGGGCACAGGCAGGTAAACTCGGGAATGCGAATACGAATGGTATAATCCCGGCCCGGTTGCGGGTTGGGAAAAACCTCAAGTTCCCTGCTGGGCTGGCTTGGCATGATCGGGGTGGCCTCTGGCTCATTGGTCAACTTGATAGATTAAATCAAATCACTTGGGTATAAAGCGTCAATGCGACTGACCGCGATCAAACTTTCCGGCTTCAAATCGTTCGTGGAGCCAACCACCGTCAAGTTTCCATCCAACCTGATGGGCATTGTCGGCCCCAATGGCTGCGGCAAGTCGAACATCATCGACGCGGTGCGCTGGGTGATGGGCGAAAGCTCCGCCCGTCAGCTGCGCGGCGAATCCATGAGTGATGTGATCTTTGCCGGCTCCAGCTCGCGCAAGCCCGTGGCCACGGCCACCGTCGAGCTGATGTTCGACAATTCCGATGGCCGAGCCGGCGGTGAATATTCCGGCTATAGCGAAATCTCGGTCAAGCGTCAGGTCAGCCGCGATGGCCAGTCGGGCTACTTTCTCAACGGAACCCGCTGCCGGCGAAAGGACATTACCGACCTGTTTCTCGGTACCGGGCTGGGGCCGCGCAGCTACGCCATCATCGAACAGGGCATGATTTCCCAGATCGTTGAAGCGCGGCCGGAAGAGTTGCGCGGTTTCCTCGAAGAGGCGGCCGGCATTTCGCGCTACAAGGAACGTCGGCGCGAGACCGAG
>JBLRWT010000307.1:0-3568 GCA_047921095.1 Wenzhouxiangella sp.
GTCCGCAACATCCTGCTCGGCCACATCCAATCCCTTCACGCCTTCTACGGCGAAGACGCCGGCATCCGCATTGCCCGCAAACACCTGGGCTGGTACGCCAAAGACCGTCCCGAAAACACCGCCTTCCGCACCATCGTCAACCGCGCGACCTGCGCCAATGAACAGATCGAACTGACCAGCACGTATTTCGAAAGGCTGGCGACCTCACTCCCGCCAGCCCGCCAAGCCGCCTGAGCGAAACCGATTGCGTGGAAAACCCCATCGCAAACCGATTACAATACGCTCCCGTTTTCACCACACCATGCCGGCTTAGCTCAGGTGGTAGAGCAACTGATTTGTAATCAGTGGGTCGGGGGTTCGAATCCTCCAGCCGGCACCATTAATGGCCTCGCCAACCAGCTGACCGAAGCCAACGAAGTCGGCACTAGCACCATTCGAACCCCCGACCATAAACAACAGGGTTCGAACCGAGCGAAGCGAGCTCGCTGGAGCAAAGCGACAGCCCGCAGGGCAAGTCCGCCTCGGCGGACGCAGTAATCCTCCAGCCGGCACCAAACTAGGTAGAAAGGTTGAAAGGTGAAAGGTGAAAGGGAAAACCTTGGGCCTGGGGGCCTGTCCGTCTTCCGTCTTCCGTCTTCCGTCTTCCCTCTTTCCCCTCGTCTCCCCCTTTTACCTTTCACCTCAACATCGTTGACCGCCGTATCAACACCACCACCGGTATCGCGCCCAGCACGACCAGGACCAGCGCGGGTGCGGCGGCCAATTCCCATTGGCCTTCGGCGGTGAGTTCATAGATTCGTACGGCCAACGTGTCCCAGCCGAAGGGGCGCAGCATCAGGGTGGCGGGCATCTCCTTGGCGATTTCGACCAGCGCCAGGAGGAACGCGGTCATCAGCCCGGGCCAGAGCAGCGGCAGGTTGACGCGGCACAGGCGGTACCAGCGTGGCACGCCGAGGCTTCGGGCAACCTCGACGTATTCGGGCCGGATGCGACCGGCCACGCCGTCCAGCGGCCCCCAGGCCACCCGCACGAAACGGATCAGGTAGGCCAGTATCAGCGCGAGCAGGCCGCCGGCCAGGGCGGTTCCGGCGAATCGATCGAACTGGATGAAGGCCAGCATGATGGCCACCGCCAGCACGGTGCCGGGGATGGCGTAGCCCAGTGCCGCAATTTCACCCAGCACCATCAACCGACGCCGCGCCCGGAAGGTGGCGATCAGCAAAAGGACGCCGCCGGCCAGAACGGTGACGGCGCCAACCAGTCCCAGCAACATGGTGTTACCGATCACGCGCGGCATGTTGCCGGACAGAATGTCGCCAAGGTTGGGCCAGGCCCAGAACAGCAACTGAATCAGGGGCACGACAACGCCGAGCAGGACGATCAGGACCTGGATGCCGGTCGCGCTCCAGCCACGAATACCGCGCAGGCGGATGCGATGACCGCTGGGGCGACGCTCGGCCTCGCGCGGACGCTTGCCGCGACTGAACCGTTCGGCCAGCAGCAGGACCAGGATGAAAAGCATCAGGATCGACGCCAGTTGGACGGCGGCGGTCAGATTGAACAGGCCGAACCAGGTCCGGAATATGGCGGTTGTAAAGGTGTCGTAGCCATAGATCGACACGGCGCCAAAGTCAGCCAGGGTTTCCATCAACGCCAGGGCCAGGCCGGCGACAATGGCCGGGCGTGCGATCGGCAGGGCGACCCGCATGAAGGTCGACAGCGGTCCGACGCCGAGGCTACGACCGGCTTCGAATGCTGCCAGGCCGCCGCTGCTGAAAGACGCACGGGCCAGCAGATAAACGTACGGATAGAACGCCAGCACCAGGATCAGCAACACGCCGCCAGGCCGGCTGAGTGCATCCAGAAGCAGTGGATCGGTGTCAAACCAGCTGCGCCACTGCGTCTGCAAAGGCCCGCTGTAGTCAAGTACCCCAAGGTAGATAAAGGCGAGCACATAGGTCGGGAACGCCAGCGGCAAGACCAGCAAGGGATCAAGCCAGCGCCTGAACGGGTACTCGCAACAGGCAGACAGCCAGGCCATGCCGACACCGATCAGTAACACGCCCGCGCCCACAACCAAGACCATCAGCAGGGTGTGTCGAATCAGCATCGGCATCAGGTAGACGCGAAGGTGCTGCCAGGTTTCGCCCTGGGGCTCCTGCCAGCTCAACACCAGCATGATCAGCGGCAGCCCGACCAGGACGAGCAGCGGCAATAATGTCCAGTAGCGGCCGAGCTGGAGAAACGAGAAACGCCCCCCGGCGACCGTCTCAGCGGTAACCGGCACGATCCATCAGGCGCACGGCCTGGGCCTGGCGCTGACCAGCAATGGTGAGCGGGGTCTGGTCAGCCTCGAACTCTCCCCACTGACGGACAAGGCCGCGTGCCGGCACGTCAACGCTGGCCGGGAACTCCAGGTTGCGTTCGGCGAATTCAGCCTGGGCCTGGTCCGAAGCCAGCCACTCGATCAGCGCCTGTCCCTGCTCGGGGCGTGGCGCATGGCGGGTCACACCGGCGCCGGAAATATTCACATGGGTGCCCGTGGTGCCCTGGTTGGGCCAGAACAGGCGAACCGGGTAGTCCGGATCATCGACCATGAGCCGACCCAGGTAGTAGCTGTTGACGATACCAACATCGCATTGGCCCGCCGCGATGGCCTCGATGACCTGGGTGTCAGAGGCATGCGGGTTGGTGGCCAGGTTGCCCACCCAGCCGGAGACAATCTGCTCGGCGCGCGACTCACCGTGATGCTCGATCATCATCGCCACCAGGGACTGGTTGTAGACCTTGCGCGAGGTGCGCAGACAAAGTCGGTCGTCCCATTGCTGATCGGCCAGATCTTCATAGGTGGACAAACGGCCCACGTCGACACGGTCCGGGTGATAGACGATGACCCGGGCCCGCAACGACAGGCCAAACCATTGGCCTTGGTCGTCGCGCAGCGCGGGAGGAATCGACTCGGCCAGCGCATCGCTCTGAATCTGATCCAGCAGGCCCCGCTCTGCCGCATGCCAGAGGTTGCCGGCATCGACGGTAATGAACACATCGGCGTTGGTACGCGAGCCTTCGGCGGCCAGACGCTCGATCAGCGAGGCTTCGTTGTCGCTGGTGAAATCAACCTGGACACCCGTGGCTTCGGTATAGCGTGCGAACAGCGGTTCGATCAGATGCGGCTGACGGGAGGTGTAAACCACCACGCGCGCCTCTGCGTTTTCGGCGTCACTCGGCCCCGCATCGTCGCGCTCGGCACATGCTGTCAGCACGAGCAACAGCGCAACCATCAATAGACTTCTCATGATTCGACTCTGTGAATAGATCAGAGTTGAAGTTTAACGAGAATCATTTGCATTAACAAGAGCGGAAAGGGGGTGAAAGGTAAAAGGTAAAAGGGTCTTCGCCTTTTCACCTTTCACCTTTCTACCTTTCATCCTTCTTCAAACCTGTCCGCAAAGATCGGGTCACCTTCCACATCGTCGCCGGTCTGGAAGCTCCGGATGGTGCTGTAGGAGCCTTCGCCGCACTGGTTTTCGGCGCGGACTCGCCATTCGTGATCGGTTGCCGGCGCCAG
>JBLRWT010000308.1:0-3562 GCA_047921095.1 Wenzhouxiangella sp.
GTTGACCTCGGCCACAGCATGGGCCTGGTGGCGACCGCCGAGGGTGTCGAAGATCATGACGCCATGGACTATCTTCGCGAGGTCAACTGCGACCTGGCCCAGGGCTACCTGATTTCCCCGCCCATGAGCGGCGCGAACGCGCTGGCCTGGACCCAGGAGAGATTGGTCGCGAGACCAGCCGATTTCTGAGCCGGCTGCGCAGCCCCCGCTATCTGACGACTGGCCAGCTTGGGGTATATGATGACTGCGAGAGTTGCTGTCCAGGCAAACTGAGCGTGAGCCTGGAAGAGCCGCGCTTTTTAACGACCATGTGGCCCTACCTCACCAAGAGGATTTGATGACTGCCAAGAGACGGGCAAATCGCTTGGCTTGCGGCCTGGCCGGCTTGTGGCTGGGCTGGTCGCCAGGCTGGTCGCTGGAGGCCCAGACCGAACCGGGCGCCTGCGGTCCCGCCCTGGACCAGCACCTTTTGAGGACCTGGACCAGCGACGACGGCTTGCCTCTCGATACCGTCTACGCCCTCGGCCAGGATCCCGACGGGTTTCTCTGGGTCGGCACCGAAGATGGCCTGGCCCGTTTCGACGGCGTCGCCTTCGATCGCATCGAACTGAGCGATGCCCTGGGCGAATCATCCGAGTTCATCCTTTCCCTGGCCGTGCATCCCGACGGCCACGTTTTCGTCGGCACCGCCGCTTCCGGAATCCTCCGACTCAGTCACGCCAGCCCGCATGATCCTGTCATGGTTCACGAGATGCGCGATATCATCCAGGACATTCTGCTCGGTGACGATGGTTTTTTGCTGGCGGCAACACGCGGGCAGAGATTGTTGCGACGCGTGATCGACGAGATGGAGTCGACCCGGCCGACCGCATACGACGTGCCGTCGAACATCAACACCATTGCCCGGCGCCGGGCTGGCGGCTACTGGATCGGTCTGGCCGGTGACGGCCTGCACAGTTTCGATGGCAACGCCATGCAGCGCGTGCCCGGCACACAGGCCCTGGCCGACGCCCATGTTACGGCCCTGCTGGAGGATTCCCGCGGGCTCTTGTGGGTTGGCACGCGCAATGGATTGTTCAGTTTTGATGGCCAGGCACTCCACGCCCATGGCCTGGCCGATGGCCTGCAGGAACCGGTCTATGCCCTGTCGCTGCTTGAGGATAGTCGCGGCCACCTTTGGGTTGGCCTTGGCGGGGGTGGGGTCGCGCGTCGTTGCGGTGAAGTGTTTGAAACATTGACCCCCGAACAAGGGGTCGGCCCGGGCCGCGTCAATGATTTACTCGAGGACACGGAGGGCAGCATCTGGCTGGCCACCGGCGGTGGCGGCCTGGTCCAGTTGCGCGTGGGTGCGGCCGTGCCGCTGACCAGCCGCCACGGCCTGCCGGACGCTCCCGCCCTGCCGATCACCCAGACCAGTGATGGCAACATGTGGATCGGCACCTTCGGCGGCGGCCTGGCTCGCTACGATGGCGCCCGGGTCAGCATCATCGATTCCAGTCATGGCCTGGCCAACGACCGCGTGCTGGCACTGGCGGCCGGTGATGACGGCGCGCTGTGGGCCGGGACCCACGGCGGCCTGAGTCTGATACGCAATGGCCGGGTCGAGCGTTCCTGGACCGCGGCCGACGGCCTGCCCCACGACACCGTGATCTCCCTGCTTCACCAGGACGGCCAGTTATGGATTGGAACCGTTGATGGACTGGGCAGTTTCGATGGTCAGACCATGACCGCTTTGGCGCCGGAGGGGGGATTCAGAGGCTACATCATCCACCTGTTTCGCGCTCGTGACGGCAGCCTGTGGATCGGGACCGACGGCGACGGGTTGTACCGCATGCGGGACGGGCGGATCGAAGTCGCACCGTTTGCTGGTGACCTGCCAAACCAGATGGTCTCCGGCATGCACGAAACGGACCAGGGCATCCTGTGGGTCACCACATTGGGCGGCCTGGTGCGCTGGGACGGCAGGGGCACAAGCTGGATCGGGCAACGTCACGGCCTGCCCGACGTGCAAATCCTTTCCATTGTGGATGACGACCTCGGCAACTTCTGGATGAGCGGCAATCGGGGCGTTTTCCGGGTCAGGCAGGCTGATCTGGAAGCTGTTGCAATCGGCGCCCGCGATACCGTGGAGACTGATCATTTCACTCGCGCAAACGGCATGCCGCGCTCGGAAACCAACGGCGGCATCCAGCCGGCCGTTTGGCGCGACCACCAAGGGCGGTTGTGGTACCCGACCACCGACGGCGTCGCCATCTTCGACCCGCACAGCATTCCGCAGAATGTCCCAGCGCCCATTCCGGTCGTGCGTAGAATCGCCAGCAACGCCCCGATACGGGGCGCGGCCGAATCGCTTCATCTGGAACCCAGGCCGCAGTGGGTGGAATTCCAATACAGCGCACCCACCTTCATCCACGCCGCGTCGGTCGAGTACCAGTACCGCCTGACTGGCTTCGATGAGGACTGGTATACCACCGAAGACCAGAGCGCCATGTACCGCCGGCTGCCGGCTGGTCAGTACAAGTTCCAGTTGCGCGCGCGCAAATCGCAAAGCGATTGGTCCGAAATCGTCGACACTGACATGACGGTGGAACAATACTGGTTGCACAGCCCCTGGTTGTGGCTGCTCGCGAGCCTGCTGACACTGAGCCTGCTGCTGACGATCCTGCAGCGTCTGCAGCGCCGTCGCGAGATCCGCCGCGAACGGCTTGTACAGGCACAGAAACTGGAGGCCATTGGTTTGATGGCAGGTGGTATCGCCCACGACTTCAACAACGTGTTGACCAGAATCATGAGCGGCACCGAAATGCTGGCCGACGAGTTCCCGGCCGGCTCCCAACAAAAGAGACTGGCCGAATCCATCCTGGCAAGCAGCGAAAGTGGCGCCGCGCTGACCCGGCAACTGCTCGCCTTCGCCAGGCGTCAGCCGGTCGAGTTGCACTGGCTCGACCTGGGCCGGCAGATCAATGACTTCAGGCAATTTCTCGATAGTATGCTGCCGCCCGACATTCATCTGGATTGGCGGGTCGATGAGCATGTCGGCTACTGCCTCGCCGACCCCATTCAACTCCAGCAGATCGTTGTCAACCTGGTCCTCAACGCCCGCGACGCCATGCCCGACGGCGGCACTCTGCTGGTCTCCCTGACCCCGGCTGACGACGATCGAGCCTGTCTGACGGTCGCCGATACCGGCATCGGCATGGATCGGGCCACGCGCGATCACATCTTCGACCCGTTCTTCACCACCAAGGAATTCGGCAAGGGCACCGGCCTTGGCCTGGCGGTCATCTACGGCATCATCAAGCAACTCAACGGCACTATCGAAGTTGAATCAGAACCTGGCCAGGGCACCAGCTTCCGCATCCTGCTGACGGTACAGCCGGAACCGTCGACCTCATAACATCAGGCCCAGCGGCGCGATCGCTTGCGACCTTTTTGGCCTCCGGGGCGTCTATGCGTTGAGATGAATTTTTCCAACACCCTTGATGACCTCAGTCTGGCCGCGCTCAAGCGCGACTGCCGCGCCACCCAGGAACGGGTCTACCGGGCCTTTGCGCCAGCGGCC
>JBLRWT010000309.1:0-3561 GCA_047921095.1 Wenzhouxiangella sp.
CCATTGCCGCAATCAAGGCCGATGTTTCGGTGCCGGTTTGGGCCAACGGCGATGTCGATTCGCCCGAAAAGGCGAAGTTCGTACTCGAGCATACCGGCGTCGACGGCCTGCTGATCGGCCGCGCCGCGCAGGGACGGCCGTGGATCTTCGAAGAAATTCGCCATTACCTGGAAACCGGCCGGTTGCTGCCGGACAAGACCCCGGCCGAGGTCGGCGAAATCCTGATCGGGCATCTCGATGCGCTGCACGCCTTCTATGGCCCGGAGCGCGGTGTGCGCATCGCCCGCAAGCATATCGGATGGTATGCCCGGCAACATCCGGATGCGGCACGCTTCGCGGCCATGATCAACCGCATCGACTGTGCCGCCGAGCAGCGTCGCCGCACGCAGGCATTCTTTGCTGCAGACGGTAGCGATGGAATGTCTCCGGACGTATCCGGCCCGGTGCGCACGCTTGCAGCGGGTCGCTTGGACGTGACCGGGTTGCCACCTTCATGTGACTTCTCCGGACGGCCTGGTTGACTTATGATTCAGCAACAATGACAAGTAATTGACACTCGTCCACGATGCTGCGCCCGTCAACCAACAACATCAAACAGAGAGGAAAGCCCATGAATCCCGGTTTGCAGCAACATCCCGAAGACAGAACCCTGCGCCGGCGCCGGCTGGCACTGGCAGTCGCCGTGGCACTGGCCACGGGGCTTGGCGTCGCGCCGCTGGCCGCGCAGCAACCGGCCGGCGAAGCCGGGCAGATTGCCGAGGACGTGGAAGAATCCGATCGCATCGCCGTGACCGGCACTCGCCGCCGCGACCGCTCGGCCGCCGACAGCAACGTGCCGATCGACACCATTTCGGCCGAGAACATGGTCCAGACCGGCCTGACCGAGACCGCCGAGATCATGTCGCGGTTGCTGCCCAGTTTCAACTTCCCGCGCCCGTCGATCACCGACGGTACCGACCAGGTCCGCCCGGCCCAGTTGCGCGGCCTGGGTTCGGACCAGACGCTGGTGCTGATCAACGGCAAGCGCCGGCACACCTCGGCCCTGCTCAACCTCAACGGCTCGGTCGGGCGCGGCTCGGCGGCGGTGGATTTCAACCTGATCCCGCCCAACGCCATCCAGCGCATCGAGGTATTGCGCGACGGCGCCTCGGCCCAGTACGGCTCCGATGCCATCGCCGGGGTGATCAACGTGGTGCTCAAGGACCAGCCCGGTGGTTTCAATGTCTCGGCCCAGTACGGCCAGAATCACGGCGAGGTCGATGGCGTGGCGCGGGTCGGCGATGTCTCTTTCGGTCCCGACGGCGAGCTGGTCATCACCGAGGGCAAGGATCGCTTTGTCAATGACGGTGAAACCGTGGTCATCCGCGCCGGCGGCGGCTTCCGGCTGGGCGATGACGGGTTCTTCAATATCTCCGCGCAGTTCCGCGACAGCAATCCGACCAACCGCTCCGGTTTCGATTTCCGTCAGCAGTTCCCGCGCTTGCCCGACGGCAGCCTGGACCCGCGCGAGTTGACCTTCGACCGCATCAACCACCGCTTCGGCGATCCGGACACCGAGGAGTTCGCGCTGTTCTGGAATGCCGCGATCCCGCTGGGCGATACCGGCTTCGAGGCCTATGCCTTCGGCAACTACGCCAGCCGCGAAGGCGATGCCGGCGGGTTCTTCCGCCGGGCGCTGGATGCGCGCAACGTGCCGGAAATCTGGCCGCAGGGCTTTCTGCCGCTGATCACCACCGATACCGATGATCAGAGCTGGTCGGCCGGCGTGCGCGGCGAGTGGCGCGATTGGTTCCTGGATGCTTCGCTGGTCTATGGCGAGAATGAACTCGAATTCGGCGTCGACAACAGCGTCAACACCTCACTGGGCCCGACCAGCCCGACGAAATTCTTCGCCGGCGATCTGACCAACGAGCAGCTCGTGTTCAACGTCGATGCTTCAAGGCTGTTCATGTTCAACGGCACGCCGGTCAACATCGCGGCCGGCTTCGAGTACCGGGACGAGACCTACAAGCTGGGTGCCGGCGAGGAGGCCAGCTTCATCGACGGGCCGTTCCCGGGTGCCGCAGGCAGCCAGGTGTTTCCGGGCTTTACCCCCGAGTCGGAGGTCAACCGCAGCCGCGACAGTTTCGGGATCTACACCGAAGTCGATGCCGACGTGACTGCCCGGCTCAACCTGACCGGTGCGCTGCGCTTCGAGGATTACTCGGACTTCGGTTCGACCTTCAACGGCAAGCTGGCGGCGCGTTTCCGGGTCAATGAAAGCCTGGCACTGCGCGGCTCGGTGTCCACCGGTTTCCGTGCGCCGTCTCTGGCCCAGCAGAGTTTCACCTCGATCGCGACCGTATTCGTCGACGGCATCCCGACCGAAACCGGCACCTTCCGGCCCGACAGCGACGTCGCCCGGGCACTGGGTTCACCAGGGCTGCAGGAGGAGGAAAGCGTGTCGTTCTCGGCCGGTTTCGTGCTGACACCAATCGACCGGCTGAGCATCACGGCAGACTTCTTCTACATCGAGATCGACGACCGCATCGTGCTGTCGGAGAACCTGTCCGGGCCCGGGATCGAGGAACTGCTGGAAGGCACCGGTGCCAATCGTGCACGCTTCTTCCTCAACGGCATCGACAGCGAAACCACCGGCGTCGACATCGTGGCCAGCTACGATCTGAGCCTGAATCGCTGGGGCCGTGTACTGCTGACCAGCGGCTTCAACTACACCGACAACGACGTCACACGCGTGATCGACCCGCCGCCGCAGCTGGCTCAGGTCGGGGTGACCGAAGACAACCTGTTCTCGCGCCGTGAGCGTGCGCGGTTCGAGGAGGGTGCGCCGAAGACCCAGTTCAATATCGGCGGCACCTGGCTCCATGGCCCGTTCCGCTTCAATGCGTTCACCACCCGCTTCGGCGAGACGCTGGATGCCGGCACCACGCCTGCGACCGACGAGAAGATTCCGTCGGAATGGATTACCGACCTGGAACTGGCCTACCAGGCCAATGATTTCCTTTCGCTGGCCGTGGGCGCCAACAACGTGTTCAACGTGTTCCCGGATACCACCGAAGAGATCCTGGCCAAGGACGGTCGCACGGCCGGGGACTTCGACCGGATCTTCCCGTTCTCGGGCTTCTCGCCGTTCGGGTTCAATGGCCGCTTTGTCTACGCGCGCATTGATCTGAGCTTCTGATCTCGGCACGATCCAGATGGACGGCAGAACCGGCAGCCTCTGGCTGCCGGTTTTTTTCAGCTCGAACCACCGTGGTCCGATCTGGACAGGGTTCGCAGTCCGGTCAGGATGGCCGCGGCAAAGCCCAGTGCGGCCGGTAATGAATGGGTCTGGAACCATGGCCCGACGTCGTAGGCGGCCAGGATGGCAGAGGCAATCAGCAGGCCGGCAGTCAGGATCGCGCCCGGTACCCGGCGGTTGTGGGTGTGCAGGCGCCGGTCGATGGCGGCCAGATCGTCGCTGTCTATGGTTGCCTTGATGCGTCCGCGCGCGGCCAGCTTCAGCGCCTCGTGGATCATGTTGGGCACTTCCGGGCCGCGCGCCAGCCAGGCCGGCAGCTC
>JBLRWT010000310.1:0-3540 GCA_047921095.1 Wenzhouxiangella sp.
GGTCGACGCTCGCTGGTCCAGCGGCCGCGTTCTGCGTGAATACACCCTGTTTCTTGATCCGCCGACACTGGCGGCGGCGCCCCCTGCCCGACGGGCTGCACAAACACCTTCGGAACCAGAGGTTGCACGAGCACCCGAGCCAGCAGAACCCGAATCGCGGCCGGTACCATCTCAGCCAGCGCCGGTCCCGGCTCCTGCGAGTGAGCGCCCGGTTGAGACCGAGCGTGCCGTGGCCGAAGAGCGCCCGAGCCCCGAACAACGATCAGCCGACCCGGGAGGGCAGGTCATTGGGCCGGTCGCCTCCGGTCAGACTCTCTGGGGCATTGCCCAGTCCTGGCGTCCAGACAGCAGCCTGACCATGAACCAGGTCATGCTGGCCATTCTGGACCGCAATCCGCAGGCATTCATTGACGGCAACGTGAATCGATTGATGCGCGGCGCCGAGTTGACCATGCCGCTGGCCGATGAACTGCGCGCCCTGGGCGTTGCCGAGGCTGATCGCCGGATGGCCGCCCAGATGCAGTCCTGGGAGCAACGCAGCGCGACGCGTGAAGTGCCGGTGATCGCTGAAGCTGCCGTGCCGGAAGTCGACCGTTTCCGTGAAACCCCTGCCGAGACACCCGAGCCTGAACTGGTTCATCGCCTGGAAGTGGTTCCGCCCGAGAGTGACATTTTTGATGATGGGTCTGCGGTTTCGGATGGTGAGGTCGAGCGTGCCAGCAACCGCTTGTCCGACCTCGAGGACCAGATGTATGCCGAAGCCCTCGATAGTGAAGAACTGATACAGCATGCCGGCAGCATCCGCGATGCGATCCGAACTCGCGAGGCCGCCGGTCTCGCCGTGGCGGACGAAGAGATGGCGATGTTCGAGGCCAGGCTGCGCGACGCTCGCGATGCCCGCGAACAAGACGAGCGACTGATGGCAGAGGCGGAGCTGGCGGATGATGAGGCCAGCGCCTATTTCCGTGAGCTTGAAGCCGAGCTGGGCACGACTGACGATGGTGCTGAGCGGGGAACCGAGCCGTTGGCAGACGGGCGTGAGACGTCCCTCGAAATGGAACCGGAAGCCGCAGCGGATGAGCAGGCCGTGCCAGTGGAGGTTGCGGCGTTGGATGAAGCCCGCACCGATAGTGCCGGTCTGCCGTTCTGGTTGTGGCTGGTTGCCGCCACCGTGCTGGCAGGGGCCGCAGTAGCCGGGCTTTTCTGGGCACGGCGGCGACGGGCTGCGGAATCCGCAGTTGTCGGCAGCAAGACCAATGACGTAGAGGCCCAGCGCAAGCGTGTAGCAAGCAGCCCGGAGAACCTGGCCGCCCACCTGGCATTGCTCCGGGCGCTGGCTGCTGATGACGAATCGGAAGCCTTTTCCGATGCGCTTGATGACATGTATCGCCGCGTTGAGCATGATGACGATCCGCGGTGGCAGGAGGCCTTGAATCTGGCCGTGACCCAGGCACCTGATCATCCGCTGTTGACGCCGAATGAAACCGCACTTGGCGAGGGCGATGATGGGCTTGATGACCGGACCCGCGAAATGCTCGGAATTCTTGGGGCGAGCCCTGACAAGGATGAAGACGACGCCCAGGACTCGCCGGATGACTATCGGATCGATTCGAACGTCAAGCCGGGCGACGAGGTCGACGCCGATGACGAGTTCTTCGGAGACGAGCAGGACGAATCCGATGAGGCGGATGAGCCAGCGATCCGCCTGACACCGGGGCCGTCTGATGCAAATGAACTGGATGACCTTGACGCCACGGAACTGGATCTTGCCGAACTGTCGAACCGGCTGGATGATTCGACCGAAGGGTCCCCGGCTGAAATGCCGTCAGAGGAAGAAAGCACTGAGTTGCTGGACCTCGACAGCGATGACTCGGAGCTTGAGCTGGATGTTTTCGAGGACAGCACTGATAAGGAAGCATCGGAATCGACGACAGACGACACTTCGGATGACTCAACCGAAGATGACGCCCTTGACCTGGACTTCAACTTCTCCCCGGCGCAGCATGGGTCCGACACCCAGCCAGCCGCCTTCGACCCTGACGAACTGGCCCTCGACGAAGCAAGCGTGGCCCACGACGTGGAGGGAGTTGATGATGCAGTTGACGATGCAGTTGACGATGACAACGAGAAGGTCGACGATCTTGACGACGACCGTCACGTCCGCGGTGACCGTGAACTGGAGGCTTTCCTTGGACGTGATGCCCGGCTCGATCCTGAGCAGGATGATGGGCTTGATGATGGTGCAGGCGAGATGGCTGCCACGAAGCAGGAGTCGCAGGGGCTTGCCGAAGATGAGGGCGAGCCTGAGTTGAGCGATGAAGATGCAGAGGTCAAGCTGGATCTTGCCCGAGCCTACCTGTCCATGGATGATCCCGACTCGGCACGGACGCTGCTGGAAGAAATCACCAGCGGCGGATCGGCAGCCATGAGGGCCCAGGCGCACAAGCTGGTCGACAGCCTGTAGCATCGGGCGATCTGAAGCTGCATGCGTCTGGCCGTTGGTGTTGAATACGACGGCAGTGGATTTCACGGCTGGCAGCGTCAGCGCCAGTCGCCCACTGTCCAGGAGTGTCTCGAGCGCGCGCTCGGTCGGGTCGCCGATCAGTCGGTAGTGGTTCATTGCGCCGGGCGCACCGATGCTGGCGTCCACGCCCTCTGCCAGGTTGCCCATTTCGAGACCAATGCAAACCGGTCCGAGCGCTCCTGGGTGCTGGGTGGCAATTCAGAGCTGTCCCCCGGCATCAGCATTCTCTGGGTCCGTCCCGTGGACGACAACTTTCATGCCCGGTTTTCGGCCAGCCGGCGACGATATCAGTACCGTATCCTCAATCGCTGGGTTCGGCCGGCGCTGGCTCGCAATCAAGTGGCCTGGTTCCGGACGCCTCTGGATGCCGAGGTGATGCACCACGCTGCGCTGGGCCTGCTGGGGGAGCATGACTTTTCCAGTTTTCGTGCCGTCGGCTGCCAGGCCAGTTCGCCGGTGCGGACCATCCATCATGTGGCGGTCTTTCGTCGCGGCAATGAAATCTTCGTTGACATCGAAGCGAATGGTTTTGTCTATCATATGGTTCGAAACATCGTGGGTGTGCTGGTGGCCATTGGTCAGGGAAAGCAAAGTCCGAGCTGGTTGGCCGAGGTCCTGGCCGCTCGCGATCGAACCATCGCCGGCATCACGGCGCCGGCCGGAGGTCTCTATTTCGTGAGTGCAACTTATGCGGATTATCCGCAACTACCGATTGAGCAGCTGGTAGAGTTTCCGGCCGCGCAGGAAGCCTTCAAATGATTCGAGTCAAGATCTGTGGCATAACACGGACTGAAGATGCCGCGGCGGCATCGGCGGCCGGGGCAGATGCCATCGGCCTCGTATTTGTTGCCCGCAGCCCCCGCAACGTCGATTTCGACCAGGCTGCTGTAATCGCCCGCTCATTGCCGCCGTTCGTGACCCGGGTCGGCCTGTTCATGGACAGCGATGCTGAATTCATCCGCCAGGCGCTGGCCTCGGTGCCGCTGGACTGGCTGCAGTTTCATGGTCGGGAGCCT
>JBLRWT010000311.1:0-3538 GCA_047921095.1 Wenzhouxiangella sp.
GGGGTTGGAGACTCTGTGGTGAAACTTTCTTCTTCCTTTCACGACAGCAGGCTTTGTGCCGGCTTTCCTTGTTCAGGGAAGCTGGCAGTCCAGCCCGCTCAGGCGTGTGATCCGCTGGGGAAACATCGTGCCGCTGCCAAAATCCGGGTTCACTGAAGCGTAGTCGACGACCGCGCTGTTGCAATCGGTGAAGGTGAAGGTCATCGAACCCCAGTGGCGCCTGTCGACATCGTCAGCGTCAAAGTCTTCACCGAACCAGGTGCCACTCGTCGTCAGCATCTGCTCGAAGTGCAGCACATCGCCATTGACTGTGCCAGTTCCCACCAGCCAGATCTGATTGGCGTTGTCATCGTAGGTATACCAGGCGACAAAGACCTGGCCGGCCCCAACTTCCTGGATGAACCAGCCCTGGCCGTCCAGATCCGGATCCGACCATTGGCCGCTCACCCCCGGGGCCTCGGGTTGCGGTGGCGCGGCATGGCTTCCGCAAGGCAGGCCGGGGATACCAATCAGGCGCTGCAGTGTTCGACTGCCGCTGCCAAACTCTTCTGGGCCCTGATAGTCCAGTGTCCCGCTGGAACAGTTGGCAAATTCAAACTCCGCATTGCCCCAGGGCACCAGTTCCAGCGAGGTCGGATCGAAAGTCGAGCCAAAACCCTGGCCGCGGGTGATCAGTATGTCATCGAAAATAACGCGGCTGCCGGAGATTGAGCCCACGCCCACCATCCATGCCTGCTCTCCGCCGTCGTCATCGCCGCCGCTGCCGATTGGCGGGTATGTGAACCAGCTCATGGCCGCAAAGTCTTCCTGGATGACCTCGATCAGCCATCCTTCGCCATCCCGCTCCGGGTCATAGTAGCTGCCGCTGTGGCCGGCATGGATCTGGTCGAGGCGGGGCGCGAACAGCAAGCTGGTTGGCGCGCTCAGTCCGGCTTGTCCTGCTTCGGCCAGGGCGCCCATCGGCGCGCCGGTCTGGCCGTTGAACCGGAGCACCTGGTTGGTCTGCTGGCAAGCGACGTACAGGTGGCCGTCAGGGCCAAAAGCCAATGCACGGGAAAACGCGAGACCACCGGAGCCGGCAGCGACGAATTCATCCACAAACGAAGCGCTCGCCATATCGAAACGAAGCACATTGCCGGCCGCACCATTGGCAATATAGATGTGCCCCTGGTTATCGAAAGCGACATCCCAGGGGTCACTGACATGAGAGTTGTCCGGTCCGGCGATATCCGCCAATCGAGAGCCATTGATGGTGCTGAACGCCATGATGCGATTCGAGTGCGCCTCGGTGACATAGAGGCGGGACTGGTGGAAGCCGAAGCCGCGCAGGGGCAGATTCATCAAATCATTCCAGGAAAAAGGATTGATTTGCGGTTCGTTGGTTTGGGGGAAATTCAGGCGAGCGCGCTCAGCGTCGTAGCGCTCGATGGCATTGTCTCCGAGTACAACAAGCTGGTTGCCCGGAATAAAGCCCAGGGCTCGTGGGAATGAGCTTTGCAATTGACGCGGTGTGGGCAAACCGGCATCGAGGTAGATGTCGATCAACTGGCCGGACAGGCGATCAAAGCGTCGAACATCGCCCGAGGCCAACAGATACAAGCGGCCCTCGTCATCAAGATCCATATCGCTGAACTCGGTCAGAACTGGCCCCGGATTGGTGGCTTCAGGCGCTGCTATCACGCCCCTGAATCTGCCCTCCAGATCAAAAGACAAAATCCGGTCGGAGCCACTGCTGGCAACCAGCAACTCCCAGTCGGATTCCTGTTGCGGATCCCTGAGTGGACGCGGGTCGAAGACGAACGGAGGATTATTGTCGGGCGGTGGCTGCCCATCGAACGGGTCGAACGGATAGGGGTCGAGCCAGTCGCTGACTCCGTCGTCATCGCTATCGGGCTCGGAGCGTGACGGCCGTAATGCCTGGCCGGGCATGGCCTGGGTCGCGTATCCGGCGATGATGGGCCCGAAGGAACTGATCTCGGCGGCATTGTTCGCCCTCTGGCCGACGATTGTCGAGCCGCAGGAAGCGCCGCCACAAGGAATGTTTGGGTTGGAAAAGACGTCCACGCGCCGGAAGCGGTCGTGATGCGCGGTGCCGAAGCTGCCCATGATGGTGTGGAAACGCTGGTCGCGGATAAAGGCATAGTTGGCGCGTTCTGGGTCATCCCCGCTGGATGCGCTGCGTTGGTGTTCGGCGTTGAGGTT
Source organism: Wenzhouxiangella sp. (assembly GCA_047921095.1). Taxonomy (GTDB): domain Bacteria; phylum Pseudomonadota; class Gammaproteobacteria; order Xanthomonadales; family Wenzhouxiangellaceae; genus Wenzhouxiangella. The sequence goes on from JBLRWT010000311.1 coordinate 2,203, forward strand.
ATGCCCCAGTTCATGGGTGAATACGGCGTCGGAACAGACCGACCAATTGCTGACGCCGTCGTTGTCGATGTGGACGCCGAAGCTGGAATCGTACCCGCCGCCGGGTGCCCGTCTTGGGAACCAGGCGATACCGCAACTTCCCCGGGTCTCGATGTCGTGCGGCCAGGTAAGGGCGACAATATCAGCGCCATAGGTTTGCCTGGTCTGCTGGAGGTTGCCGAGCCCGGGCACAAACTGACCTTGCAAGGCCCGACTGAGATCGCGAAGCGCTTCGCGGTTGGCCTGGTGCTGGTCATAGTTCACCATGCGATGATGGACCAGTCGCACGACGATCGGGACTTCCGAATCGACCATGGCCTGGTTGGCGATGGCGACCAGATGGTTCAGCCGGGTTTCGATCAGGCTGCCGGGATAGCGCTCAATCATCTCTGGCGGGTAGATGAACATCACGTCAATCTGGCTCGTTCCACTCAGGTTGCTTTGACTGTCGTAGGCGCTGCTGCTTTTTTCGGCGACGGCACCCAGTTCGTGCAATATCGAGCTGGTGTGGTCCGTTCCCGAATCATGGGCCACAACAGGATGCAGCAATGGTTGTCCGAGGGTGTCATTGTGGAAGTTGTCCACATCCAGCCGTTCATCATCAAGATCGATCAGCCAGGTGCCGGTTGCGTCGCTATGGACCAGAAAGAGCCCTTCTTCCGAACTGATCCGTCCGAACAGGCCCATTTCACCGTAGGTCAGGGTGGCCCGCTCCAGATCGTTGCCAGGGTTGCTGGCATGTACGCTGATATCGCCGTTGCCATGCTTCGAATGACGAACGACTTCAAGGGCAAGCGGCTGCTTCTGGCCCAGTTCGACACGCAGAGCCTGGCCGAGGGCTGGCAAGGCCCTGTTGGGAAGCAGCGGCATGACGACCCCGGGCGGCAAATCCTGGAACCCCGAACCACCGGGCTGTGAAAGAAGGTTCAGACGGTCCTGGTCCTGGTCGACCTGCCAGGGCTGGGCCAGCAGCGGGGGTGGCCCAGATTGCTGGAGTTGGGGCGGTGGCGGACCTGCTTGTTGACCTTGCACGGACCAGATGACCAGCCCGCCGACGACCAGGGCGCTGGCAAGTAGAACAACGATAATCAACTTGTGCATGCAGAATTTCTCGCGGATCAGCTTTCTATTATGGCGCCGTCAGCAGCGCGCTTGTTCAAGGCCGATCACGATCTCGCCGCGTGCCGGGAAAGGGGCCGCTCAGTGGTGAAAAGCGCTGCTGGCCTGGTGCCTGCTCCAGTTGTTCAGGACGTTGTCCGGGCCGGCGCTGCGCGGGGCCCCGGTGATCGTGACCGTG
>JBLRWT010000312.1:0-3532 GCA_047921095.1 Wenzhouxiangella sp.
AGGTCATTGATGTGATGGCCGGCGCGCATGGTGTTGCTGGCCGGCTCCAGGGCAACCAGAATGCGGGCGTTGCCGCGGCTGCGCCGCAGGCCTTCCAGCGTCAGGCGGATGGCGGTCGGGTGATGAGCGAAGTCATCATAAACAAGAATGTCGTCGATCTCGGCGATCAGTTCCATGCGGCGCTTGACGCCGCGGAACTCGGCCAGCCCGGCAATCGCCGTTTCGGGCGCCACCCCCACGGCATGGGCGGCGGCGATCGCCGCCAGGGCATTGAGGGCGTTGTGACGGCCACTCAAGGCCCAGGCCAGCTGGCCCAGTTCGGCGCCGTCTTGGAAAAAAGCAAGTTCGCGCCCGCCGGGATCGAGCAGTCGGACCTGCCATTCGTCCTGACCCTGGTCAAACAGATCAAAAGACTGGGTCCGGGTCCAGCAGCCTGCGTCGAGCACTTCGTCCAGATTCTGATCGGCGCCGTTGACCACGATCATGCCGTTGCCCGGGATGGTCCTGACCAGATGGTGAAACTGGGTCTGAATGGCCTTGAGGTCCGGATAGATGTCGGCGTGGTCGAATTCCAGATTGTTGAACACGGCGATCTGGGGACGGTAGTGAACGAACTTGGCTCGCTTGTCGAAAAATGCAGTGTCGTACTCGTCGGCCTCGACCACGAACAGGTCCTCGCCAGCCTGGGCCGAGACGCCGAAATTGACTGGCATGCCGCCAATCAGAAACCCCGGGTTCTTGCCGGCATGTTTGAGAATCCAGGCCAGCATGCTGGCGGTGGTCGTTTTGCCATGGGTTCCGGCGACAGCGAGTACCCGCCGTCCTTTCAGATAATTCTCGCCAAGCCAGCGCGGCCCCGAAGTGAAGGGCAGGCGACGGTTGAGAACTTCTTCCACCGCCGGGTTGCCCCGGCTCAGGGCATTGCCGATCAAGACCAGATCAGGGTTGCAATCCAGCTGGGCCGGATCATAGCCTTCGGTCAGTTCGATGCCCAATTCATCCAGCTGCGTGCTCATGGGCGGATAGACGTTTTCATCGGAGCCGGTAACGGTGTGGCCATCGGCCCGGGCCAGAGCGGCCAGGCCGCCCATGAAGGTGCCACAGATGCCGAGAATATGAATTTTCACAAAGGTCCTGCCAGGGATTGGATGATGAACAAGCTTGCCGCAAACAGTATAACGGCCAGCGCAAGGCCGGTGGAAAAGCCAACCTCCAGAGCGTGACGCCAGATGTGACCATCCACCGCGAAGGACCAGAAGAAGGTTGTCACCAGGATCAGCGCGGCCAGGGCCGAGGGCTCGTCCCCGGCGGCCAGGCTGAATGGCAAATTGAGCATCGACAGCAAGGCGCTGGTGCCGAACAGCGCGCTGACTGTTTGCAGCCAGCGTGCCGATTTGCGTGTCAGGGCCAGTACAATCCAGCACATCACCAGCGGCAGGGCCACCACCAAGAGCAGGATGGCAACCGGGTTTTCCGGGCTCTCGCCCGTAGCCAGGCTGATACCGGTGACAATGGCATAGAGGGCGATGCAGGCGACAAGCGTCGAGTTTCCCGCCGGCAGGTCCTGCGGACCCAGGCGTAAAATGACGATACTGACCAGCCGGGCCATCAGGGTCAACATGTCTTGAGCACCGGAAATCGGCTAATGCAGCGAGAGAGCATGAATAAGACCAGGCAAAGTGAATTCGATCGACAACTGGATGTCAGCGGCACATTGTGCCCGATTCCCGCGATCAGGACAGCCCAGGTGCTCAAGGAAATGTCTGGTGGACAAGTGCTGGAAGTGCTCGCCACCGATCCGCTGGCCGAAATGGACCTGGCCGTTCTGTGCGAACGAGCCGGCCATGAATGGGTCATGGCCGAAACAACAGGTGATCAACTGAGGGTCAGGATCCGGGTCAGGTCAGCGCATCGATCAGGCGCTGATTGATCTGTTTGACCGTGCCGATACCATCAACTTCGACCAGCAGGCCGCGTGACTCGTAGTAGCCGGCCACGGGAGCGGTCTGCTCGCGATAGACCGCGAGCCGATTGCGAACCACTTCTTCGGTATCATCCGAACGCCCTTCTTCATGTGCCCGCTGGGCCAGGCGCTGGACGATCTGTTCTTCATCCACGACCAGCGACAGGGCTTTTTGAACCGGCAGCGCCAGTCGACCCAATACATCATCGAGTGCGCGGGCCTGGGCCAGGTTGCGCGGATAGCCGTCGAGAATGTACCCGGCCTTGACGTCATGAAGACCCATTCGCTCTTCGATCAGGCCGAGCACGAGGTCATCGGAGACCAGGTTGCCGGCATCCATTGCTTCTTTCGCCTTCAGGCCGAGCGGCGTGCGTGCAGCCACCGCGGATCGGAGCAGGTCACCAGTGGAGATATGAGGAACACCAAGACGCTCTTTCAGAAGCGTAGCCTGGGTGCCCTTGCCTGAGCCGGGCGGGCCGAGTAATACGATGCGCATGATCTGGTCGCAGAAAAGTCCGGATTGCAAACAAGCAGGTAAAGCTACCCGGGTTGACCGGGAGAGTCAAATCCAATGTTGACAATATTACCGGGGTTTAAAGAACAGAAGAATGACGATAAGATTCAGACCAGGTGTTGGCGGATGGTGATCAGGGCTGTTCCGCCATTTGATCGTTGATGTTCTTTGATGCAGGGGCACGTTGGGCCATGGCCGGAAAAAACATGATTTATGCACAATCCGGCGGCGTAACGCCGGTGATCAATGCAACCGCGGCGGCCGTGATCGAGACCGCACGCGCCAACAAGGGCCGGCTGGGCAAGGTATTCGCCGGACGAGACGGCATCATCGGTGTGCTCGAGGAGCGCCTGGTGGATACATCGAAACTGAAGAAATCCGAACTTTCCGCCCTGCGGCATACGCCTGGCGGCGTGTTTGGTTCGTGCCGCTACAAGCTCAAGAGCATCGACGACAACCGACGCGAATACGAACGCCTGATCGACGTGTGCAAGGCGCATGACATTGGTTACTTTTTCTACAACGGCGGCAACGATTCGGCCGATACCGCGCTGAAAATTTCGCAAGTGGCCAAAAAGCTGGATTTCTCCCTGCAATGCATTGCCATTCCAAAGACCATCGACAACGACCTGGCGGTCACCGACAACTGCCCGGGGTTTGGCTCGGTGGCCAAGTACGTGGCGGTGTCGATTCTCGAGGCCAGCCTCGACGTCATGTCGATGGCATCATCTTCGACCAAGGTCTTCATCATGGAAGTCATGGGGCGTCATGCCGGCTGGATCGCGGCGGCCTCCGGGCTGGCTGGCCGCGAAAAAGGCGACCCGCCGCATATCATTCTGTTTCCGGAAGTCCCCTTTGACCAGGACAAGTTCTGCGCGGCAGTCAAGCGCTCGGTGGAAGAGAACGGCTATTGCTCGGTCGTGGTGTCCGAAGGCCTGCAGAATGCCGCTGGCGAGTTCCTGGCCGAGGCCGGCACCTCTGATGCCTTCGGCCACAAACAATTAGGCGGGGTGGCCCCGCGAGTGGCGGAAATCGTTCGTGAAAACCTCGGCTAC
>JBLRWT010000313.1:0-3523 GCA_047921095.1 Wenzhouxiangella sp.
TGGCTCACCGCGCCGCAAGCCTTGGCTCGGTTGGCACCCTGGCCGGCCCGCCGGCAACCACCAGTCACGTCGAGCTCAGCGCTGAAGAGCGAGCCAATGCCGGCATCCCGGAGGGGCTGGTGCGTTATTCGGTCGGTATTGAAGATGTGGACGATTTGATTGCCGACCTGGATCAGGCTCTTGAACAGGCTTGAGGCAAAAGCCCTTGATGCTACCGATCTTGATGGGCTGATCAACACGCTGTGCGAGTTGATCCGGTTCCGCAGCGACCGCGGCCGCGAAGTCCAGATCCAGCATCACATGGCCGGCATGCTCGATGGCATGGGCATGGATACCGAGAGCTGGGAGATTGATCTCGAGGCCACGCGCGGTCATCCAGCCTATGGTGCCGAGATCGAGCGCGATCAGGCCATCGGTGTGCTCGGCCGCTGGGGTCAGGGGCAAGGTGGCAGATCGCTGCTTCTCAATGGACATGTGGACGTGGTTCCCGCCGGTGAACTCATCCGCTGGTCCGTGCCACCTTTTCGCGGCACGGTGCGTGATGGTCGGGTCTATGGCCGGGGCGCGGTCGACATGAAAGGCGGGCTGTGCTGCGCGGTTTACGCAGTCAAGGCCCTGATGGATGCCGGCATCCGGCTCAAGGGTTCGGTCATGATTCAACCCGTCGCCGGGGAAGAAGACGGTGGCGTGGGAACCCTGGCGGCCATGATGCGTGGTCATACGGCTGATGGCGCCATTGTGCTCGAACCGACGGAACTGGCCATCGCACCGGCTCAGGCCGGCGCCTTGAGCTTTCGCCTGTCCATCCCGGGCCGGGCCGCCCATGGTGCCTTGCGCACGGAAGGGATCGATCCGCTTGATTATTTTGCATTGATGCACAACACGCTGCGTGACCTGGAAAAACGCCGCAACCAGCGCCTGCGCCACCCGCTGTTTGCCGAAGACGATATTCCCTATGCCATCTGCACTGGCATCGTCCGGGCTGGCGTATGGGCGTCCACCGTGGCCGAAACCCTGACCATCGAGGGGCGTTACGGGGTTGGCATTGGCGAGGACTGTGCGGAGGCGCGCAATGAACTGGAGTTGGCCGTTGCCGAGGCGGCGCAGCAGTCGGAATGGCTCAAGGCTCATCCACCTGTAGTCGAATGGTGGGGTGCGCGCTTCGAACCTGCGAGCATTCCGGTCGATCACCCGCTCGTGACCACGCTGACCGACTCGTTCATGGCCTGCGCTGGCCAGCCCGCCAGCGTGCGCGGCATGCGCTATGGCGCCGACATGCACTTGCTGGTCAACCACGGCAACACGCCCACGGTGCTGTTTGGCCCAGGTGATGTCCGTCTGGCCCATGCGCCGGATGAGTATGTCCCGATTGCCGACCTGCAGGCAGTCACCCGATCCCTGGTGCTGGCGATCATGCGTTTTTGCGAGGTTGAACATTGAGTTCCCGGCAAGGTCGCGATGATGAAAAGGACGCTCAATCGCGGTTCAAACTGTTGCCGACCGGGGCTGCCGGGCTCACGGCCCTGATCCGGGCCATTGACCGCGCCCGCCATAACGTCCAACTCCAGACCTACATTTACCAGGATGACCAGGTCGGCAGCCAGGTGCGATCTGCCCTGGTAGCGGCGGCGGTTCGTGGCGTACGGGTGCGGGTACTGCTTGATGCGCTCGGTTCCTATTCACTGCCGAATGGGTTCTTCGATGCGTTGCGGGCTGCCGGCGGTGAATGCCACCTGTTCAATCCCCTGCACCCGCGCCGCATTATCTATCGTCAGCATCGCAAAGCGCTGATCTGTGACCGATCGACAGCGATTGTCGGTGGATTCAATATTGCCGACGACTACAACGGCGATGGGGTCGAAACCGGCTGGTACGACATGGGCATCCAGGTCTGGGGCGGTCTGGCCAATGACCTGGTGCAGGCATTCGATCGTTTGTTCCTGCAAGCGGCTGCAGGCGATCATCCGCGTCGCTTTGCCCGGTTTTACCTGGCCCGTCGGCAACAGAATCCGACGCGTGCAGGCGCGCAATTATTGCTTGGCGGCCCTGGCCTGAGTCACAACCCGCTCAAGGCCGCCTTGATTCGGGATTTTGGCAGGGCCGGGTCGCTACGCATAGCCAGCGCTTATTTTCTGCCCACCTGGCGGCTGCGCCGCAAGCTGATGAAACTGGCCCGCCGGGGCGGCCGCGTGCAGCTCCTCCTCGCGGGCAAGACCGATGTGGCAATGGCCCAGCATGCCGGACATGCGTTATACAGTCGCTTGCTGCGAGCTGGTGTCGAGATCTTCGAGTACCAACCGCAGATCCTGCACGCCAAGTTGTTCATCAGCGATCAGACCGTCTACATTGGGTCGGCCAACTTCAATACCCGCAGTCTTCATATCGATTTCGAATTGATGCTGCGGATTGAAAATGATGAACTGAGCGAGCAGGCTCACGGCTTGTTCGATTATTTGATTGACCATTCCGAGCGCATCGACGAAGCCGGGTGGCGAAGGCATCGCAACCTGTGGGCCAGACTCAAGCAGCGTGTTTCGTATTATTTGATGGCCCGGCTCGATCCCCTCCTGGCCCGCTGGCTGTGGAAGGGGAGGGGTTGAGGACGGAAGACGGGAGACGGGAGACGGGAGACGGGAGACGGGAGACGGGAGACGGAAGACGGAAGACGCCAACAACCGCTGTCATCCCGGACTTGATCCGGGATCTCCCAAGTCCAGCCTGTGATCCGACTGCCGAGTTCGAGATCCCGGCTCTCCGCTTCGCTCCGGCCGGGATGACAGTAGAGGGAGGAGGCAAGTTACCTCGAACGCTGATCCCAAGGCGGGGTCGGTATGCGCGGTTCTGCGGTCGCCAGATCCTCGGGCCAGACGATCACCTTTTCGCCGTCCTGCCACTGGATGAACAGGCCGCGATTGGCCGTCTGGTAGCCGCGCTCGTCGACGGCGTAATTGCTGAAGACCGTTGTGGTTTCCAGCCTCAGCAGTTCCTCGCGCAGAAGCTCGGCATCCAGACTGCCGGTTCGGGTCACTGCTTCGACCAGCAATTGACAGCTGCCGTAGGCGCCGGCGGCATGAAAACTCGGTGCCATGTCGAAGGCTTTTTCATAGGCGGCAACAAATGCTGCGTTGCCGGGATTGGGCAGCCCCGGTTCCCAGGCTGAAAGCCCGTAGGCATAGTCTGCCGCTGCTCCCAGTGCCTCTTGAAACTGGCTGACGGCGCCGGAGGTTCCGAACATCTGCAGGTTGACGTCCAGCGCTTTCATTTGCTCGACGATGGTGACGAAATCGCCCAGGCTGGATGCGGCCATGGCAAGGACCTGGACATTTTTCTCCTGCATCTTCGCCAGCAGCGAGGAAAAGTCCTCGATGCCACGGGTGTAGGTCTCGTGTAACAGGACTTCCATGTTGTGTTCGCGCGCCAGATCGACAGCACCGCCTCCGGCCGCCCGCGGAAACAAGGCATCTTCCTGAAGAACGGCGATCCGGGTCAGGCCGGCATCGGCGGCCATGTCGATGAGGCCGGC
>JBLRWT010000314.1:0-3520 GCA_047921095.1 Wenzhouxiangella sp.
GGAGCTGCCGCGCACGGTGTCGGGCAAGATCACCGAACTGGCCGTGCGCGACATCATCCACGGCAAGAAAGTCAAGAACACTTCGGCGCTGGCCAACCCCGGTGCGCTTGAACATTTCCGTGATTTGAAAGAACTCTCATTCTGAACCTGGAAATGGTCTGGATCCCCCGATCAGGGATCGACTGAGGTGATAGCCCCCGCAAAATTGGGGTAAACATGACGATCCTGGTCAGTCCTGAACCGCTGACCAATCTCTGGGGGGTGTCGGGCCATTCGGTCCCGAACTCCGGATGCACGGCTGCAAGGCCGGTGTATGCGGGGTTTCCGGGAATCGGCGGGTCGCCTGGCGCAGTCTGGCGGAGTGTTTGGCGCGGTTCTTGCAGTCAAACGCGAAAACAAAAACCGGCCAGTTCACAAAAAGAGGGAAACATCTTGAAACTGTCATTGTTCCCGGGCCAGATGCGCCCGACAGGCGCTGCTGTGCGCGCCGCTTCATTCACCACGTTCCTGTCGCGCTGCCTGGTTGCGGCCACGATCCTTTTTGCCGGCCCGGCCACGGCCGCGCTGACCGTCACGCCGATTACCTGGGACGTGGTTGGCCTGGACCACAACCGTCCGCTGATCGAAGGGCCGGAACTGTTTCCGGTCGGCGCCCGGGTCTGCAGCGACGCCGACACAATCAATCCGGTGGTGGTCGATCATGTCTGGGAGGATGGACTGGATCCGTTCACCGGCGATGCCTATATCAACAACCGTCCCGGATCGCTGACCTCGCTGACCTTTGATCCGCTGCTGGCCGACGAATGTGTCGATGCCTATTTCGAATTGCAATTGACCCGCGGTGCCGGCGCGTTCGGGCAGAGCCGCCCCTACCGCATCGTGGCCACCATCGATGGCGGCACCGTGACCGCGGAGACTCCGACGCCGCGCCAGATCTTCGTCGAGCGCCTGGTTTCGCAGAACCGCAACTCCACCAACCTGATTCGCTGGGGCCAGGAGGAAGATGAGTCCGACTGGGTCGCTCTGGGTGCCGGTGGCGGGATGAACCTTGCCGTTGGCGAGACCTATTTCATTGAACTGACCACCCAGACCGCGACCGCCTATGAGCAGCTGCAGTCCTTTTTGACCCTGTCCAATACCATTTTCCAGATCAAGTCGGTCGAAACGACCTATAGCGTCCAGACCGCGCCATTATCACGGGTACCCGATCCAAACCCGAGCCTGTATGCCGATGGGTGTCTGTGGGATCCGGATCTCAACAGTCCCAACTACAGCTCCTGTCTGGATGCGGGTAAGGCCGGCGGCATGGTGGTGACCACCTACGAAATCGACATCGTTACCGGCGGGGGCGACTCGGTCGGCCTGGAAGCGCTGATCTACGACCTGTCCGGCGGCAGCTTTCACTACAACACCGATTTCAGCCGCTCGCCGGGCGAAATCGTCATCAACGACCCTGAGGATGCAGGTTTTTCCAAGCGCTTCATCCCCTCGACCATCGGGGCGGACGGCGTCGCGACCCTGCGTTTCACGATTTCCAACCCGAATCCGTTCATCGTCGAGGGCTATCGTTTCGAGGACGATCTGCCCGGTAACCTGATCGTCGCCAACCTGGCCAATGCCAGCAGTAGTTGTGACGGCTCGCTGAGCGCCGTGCCGGGCAGCGGCGTAATCGACTTCGAGGGCGGCGTGATCGGCGCCAATGGCACCTGTACCATCCTGGTCAGCGTCACTGCGCCCTTCGATCCGGACGCCACCTATCCAGTCGAACTCGACAATGTCGCCGACCTGTTCGTCGGAGATGCCGTCGATCCCTCGGAGACGGCCGAGGCCACCCTGATTGTCACCGAGGAGCCGCCACCGCCGGTCGCCTGTACTGAACTGCCGCCAGGGACCGAAGTGGCCCGTTGGGACAGCTTCAACAATGCCCTGACACCCGCCCCGACCTTCCAGTTTGCGCCGGGTGTGGCTGCCGCCCAGGCCGGAACCGGGCTGATATTTGCAGTATCTGCCGACACGCTGGAGTGGCGAGCGACGGCTCAGGTGGCCAACCAGACTCTGGCCCAGGCGCGTACCACAGCGGCCTATTATGAGTTCCGACTGGATACCACTGGCCTGGATTCGGTGGATCTGCGCTTCATCGTCTTTCGCCAGAATAACAATGCGCCACAGACTGTAACCCTGGATTACGGTCCCGCTGGCAACCTGGTTGAAAGCATCACCCTGGATCCGGTACCGAATCAGTCGGGCGCGCCGGCAGTGCGCAACTTCATTGCAAATGGTCTGGCCAATCTTAATCCCAATGGAGAAACGCTGTTCCGGGTCAACGCTTACCAGGCTTCGCAAACCGCTCAGCCAATTCGCATGTTGCAGGTTCTGATGCTGGCTGAAGGTGAAATCTGCTCACCGGTCCCTCCGGGTGACGAACTTGATCCACCAGTGCTGAGCAAGCAGTTCAATCCGGATACGGTGTTTCCCGGTCAGGTTTCAACGCTGACCTTCACCATCGAAAATCCAAACCTGGCCGATTCGCTGAGCAGCATTACCTTCCGCGACGAATTCCCGGCTGGCATGCAGGCCGTGCCGGGCACCTTCGTCAACAACTGCAGTGTCGGCAGCAACTGGGGTCTTGAAGGCGTGGACCCGTCGGTCGTGCTGTTCAGCGACGGCATGCTGACCGGCGGGGGTATTTGCACGCTGGAAGTGAATGTGATTTCCACGATCATCGGCGCCAACGTCAATGTCAGCGATCCGATCGATGCGCAGGAAAGCTTCCCCGGAAACAGCGCCGTCGACACGCTTGAGGTACTGCCGCCGCCGCTGGGGCCATCGATCGCGAAGTTCTTCGACCCGAATCCGCTGCTTGATCCCGAAGGCTCGACCACCCTGGTCTTCCAGATCACCAACAATGATCCGCTGCTTGACATCGAATCAGTGGCCTTCAGCGATGTGCTGCCCATGGTCGGCGCTGCCCAGATGCGGCCGGTCGATGATCCGTTGATCTTTGTCGACAACAGCAACTGCGGCCCGGCCTTCAGCTTCACCTGGGATGGCATCGATACCCTGACGCTGGACAATGGCACGATCCTGGCCGGCGGAATCTGCCAGATCGAGGTGGAAGTCGAAGTGCCCGGACTGGACATTGATCCGGACACCGGTGACCTGCCGGCGGAGTTCTTCAACCAGACCAGTACCGTCAGCCATATCTTCGAAGGCGTCACCTATGCAGGAAACGATGCCGAGGCTACCCTGCTGGTCGATCAGCCGATTCCCGGCGTGCGGATTCTCAAGCAGGTCAGTGCGGATAGTGATCCCGACGGCGCCTGGTCCAACTACCTGGCCATTCCGCTGGGCAATGATGTCTTCTACAAGCTGACCATCGAAAACATCGGCGAAACGGTGCTGACCGATATCAGCGTGAATGATCAGGACGTGGACACCTCGGCATGCCCCTGGGAGCTGGATCCTGGCTTCGAGCTGCCGGTAGCCGATGTCAGCGACCCCGAAGCCCACATCGCCGTGT
>JBLRWT010000315.1:0-3500 GCA_047921095.1 Wenzhouxiangella sp.
GCCCGGGCCGAATTCATCGTCACCGGCAAGTCGGCCGTCGAGGCCGACAGCGTCACCACCGAACCCGGTGAAGCCACCATCGGCAATCAGCGGCATGATTTTTCCATCAACCTGAGCAGCCTTGACGGGATCAACCAGTTCCTGCCACCGACCGAGCATCAGCGCTGGTTCCTGTCGGTCAGCGAAGGCGGCTTCATTAATCGCTCCGGCCGGGTCAACAGCTTCGAGCTGCAGATCCTGGATGAAGACGGCAACGTCACCGCCACCTACACCAGCGCCGATCCGGCGCCCCAGCAGACGGTCGAGGGCATGACCACCGAGCTGTGGATTCCCGACAATCCGGAAATCGTCCTGCCAGGCGATTCGCCGGCGGTCGTCGAGGCCGACCCGGCTTCGGCACTGCAGGGAACCGAGCAGATCGAGGTGGGCATTTTCGGCGCCAAGTTTCTGCCTCTTGCCTCAGTCGAAGTCAGCGGCGAGGGCGTCGAGGTCCTGTCGTCGAGCACGGTCAGTGGCAGTGAGCTTTCCGCCACCTTCCGTATTGCCGCCGATGCGCCAGCCGGTGCGCGCGACGTCACCGTCACCAACGTCGACGGTCAGTCGGATATCGGCTTCGAGCTGTTCACGGTGCTGGCAACCGGCGAACCAGTCGAACCCGGTGAGCCGAGCGTGATCGAGCTGGACGATGCCGATCCGGCGATCGAGTATTCCGGCGGCTGGCATCGCCGCCAGTCCGATCAGGCTTCCGGCGGTGGTTACCATCGTCGCATGGGCAACAACAACGCCCAGGGTAATGGCCAGTCACCCACCGTCCGCCTGGTCTTTACCGGCGATGAGATCACCTACTTCTACGCCACTTCGAACCAGGGCGGTCAAGCCGATGTGTTCATCAACGGCGAGTTCATGACCACGGTTGACTATGCCGGCTCCGCGCCAGGCAACCAGCCCGCGTTTGGTCATTCACTCACTTTCGATCAGCTTGGCGACGGCGAGCACGAGTTCCTGCTCGTTCACCAGGCAGGGGGTGCCTACGTCGACGGGTTCCGCATCGTTCAGCACGATGGCGAATCCGGGGCCAGCGCCAACAACGAGGCCGTCACCTCACGCTCGATCACCGAGACACTGATTGTCGACCCACCCACTGGATTGCTGGGCGTCCTGACGCAATTGGTGGAAAGTTCGATCGCGGTCGATGCTGATGACCTGATGGTTTCTGTCGAGGTGTCCGGTCCAGATGAACTCGTCGTCGTTCTGCTCGACCCGCTGGGCCAGCTTGTCGCCAGCGCCACGGAGCTGACATCGGCGTCGGCCGATTCGCTCTGGGTGCTGGATGCCGCGGTCGAGATCGGCGGTCATTACCTGCTCAGCATTTCGAGCGCGGCGGGCCTCGACGACAGCTACCCGGTCAGCGTGGCGCGCACCGTCCCGGTCAACCAGTAAGGCATTTGGCGGTTCCTCCTTAGGGGGAACGACAGGCAAGGCCGCTCCCGACCAAGCCGGGAGCGGCCTGTTTTGTGACGCCAATGCTGTCACACGGCAGTTTGAATCGGTCACAATGGAGGTCATGCCGACTTCGAAAAGCCACATGGCCCGACCCGCCCACCTTCATCCATCCGATCTGCAGGGCCTGGCCCGGCTGGCGGTCGAGGGCGTCATCGGCACCACATCGCTGGTCGAGCAGCTTCACCACACGATAGCGCGGGTCTCACCGCCACTCGGAAAACCCCGCGAGGGCACAACCAGCGGCATTACCGGCCTGGTTTACCGCTCCATCCACGGCATCACCGGTGCCGTCGGCGGCGCGACCGGTCTGGCATTCGACGCCATCGTGCCGCGGCTGGGCAGGCGCGCTTCCACGCCGCAACGCGAGCAGATCCTGGCGACGCTGAACGGCGTCCTGGGCGATCATCTGGACGCCAGCGCCAACCCGCTTGCCATCGGCATGAGGTTGCGCCAGGCCGGCCGGCCACTCGAATTACGCGCAGACAAACTCAACAATGCAATACAGCGCCCACGGCGCAAGCTGCTGGTGGCCCTTCATGGTCTGTGCATGAACGACCTGCAATGGGCTGGCAACGCAGAAGGATCAGACCCCGGCCTGCCGGCCAGTCTTGCCTCGACCCTGGATTACACACCGTTGTTCCTTCACTACAACACGGGCCGTCATATCTCGACCAACGGCCGCGCATTTGCCGCGCTGATGGAACAGTTGATCGACCAATGGCCGGCGCCGGTCGAAGAGATCGTACTGCTCGGCCACAGCATGGGCGGCCTGCTGGCGCGCAGCGCCCTGCATTATGCGCAAGCGGCCGATCACCAGTGGCATAAACACGTGAGCAGACTGGTGACCCTGGGCAGCCCGCATCATGGCGCACCACTGGAGCGGATCGGCAATCGGGTCGACCGACTGCTGGCTGCAAGCCCGTACAGTGCGCCATTTACCCGCCTGGGCAGGATTCGCAGCGCCGGCATTACCGACCTGCGCCATGGCAACCTGCTCGATGAGGACTGGAACGCGACCGACCGCTTTTCCCAGCCCGGTGATCAGCGCGGGATCGTTAAGCGTCCTGGCCATATCGTCCACCACGTCGTGGCCGCGACCACGGGGACTCACGCCGAGTCCGTCAGATCACGTCTGATCGGCGATGGGCTGGTCACGCTGGACAGCGCACTGGGCCGACACCCTGACCCGCGCCTTGACCTCGACATTCCACCTGAGCTGCAATCGATCGCCTGGGCCACCAACCACCTTGGCCTGATCCACTGTCCCGAGGTCCGGGAAACTGTTTATCGCTGGCTCGCCCGAGCGCGTTGACCCACGTTGTGCAGCAGAATGAAGTCGACCGGTCGCCACAGGCTGGTTTCAACCTGGCGCTCCAAAAATGATGTCCATCGCAAGCGTAGCCACTCCCCGCCCGTGTCCATTGGATTGAATTGCCGAATGCCAGGTTCACTCTGGCAAGCAACGGCAAGTTGTTAGTATGTGATCAGTTGACAGACCCATTCATCAAGGAGCAAGAGATGGCCGAACGTAAAGTTGATGTCGCCATAATTGGCGGCGGCACGGCCGGTATGGTCGCTTATCGCCAGGCCAGCAAGCGCGCCGATCAGGTCGTGTTGATAGAAGGCGATGAATTTGGCACTTTGTGCGCGCGTTCTGGCTGCATGCCCAGCAAACTGCTGATTGCGGCTGCCGAGGCCGCTCACGCCGCGCGCCATTCCGATCAGTTCGGGATCCGGATCGATTCGGTTGGCATCGATTCCAGGGCGGTCATGGCACGCGTAAAGACCGAGCGTGACCGCTTCGTGTCCGGCGTTCTGGATTCGATCGAGCGCATCCCTGATGGCGACATCATCAGGGCCAAGGCCCGCTTCACCGCGCCGCAGGAGCTGTGCCTTGACGATGGCCAGCGCATCCTTGCCGACCGCATCGTCATCGCCGTCGGCTCCAGCACCCACGTTGTGCCGATGCTCGAGGCGGCCGGCAGCCGATTGATCAC
>JBLRWT010000316.1:0-3492 GCA_047921095.1 Wenzhouxiangella sp.
CACGCAATCAGGCTTTGTCGCGCGCCTGGAAGATGGCCTTTTCCAGGTTATCGAGGACGGCTTCGATGGCCCGGTGAGTCAGCTGTCATTTGCGCCCGACCCCAACGAGGACGGGTCCCGGTCACTGATAGCCGGGGGCACGTTCGCCCGCGTCGGTGACCAGGAGGTCAACTTCATCGCGCATTGGGACGGGCAGGACTGGCAAGCGTTGGGCGAAGGACTGGCCACCGTGCCTTCGGCTGTCGAGTACGGCACTGATCGGATCTTCGCCAGTGCCAACCCATCCGGTGACGAAGGACTGGTGCTGGGCGCCTGGGACGGCGACCAGTGGACCGAGTTGGCCACGCCGGATGCCAAGTTTCCGCCCGTGGACGACACGTCCTGGTTCGGCAATATCCAACAGGTTGGAGACCGGCTGTTTCTGGCCGGCAACGTCTTCCCGCCGGTCGCGGACTGGCCAGAATTCGGGCCGCGGCTTTACGTCTACGAAGACGGCGAGTTTCAGACCCTGGGTGGCGGCGTAGTCGGTTTTGCAGACCGCATGAAAATCCGGCATGACTCCGTCTGGTTCATCGGTGATCTGATCGAGGCAGACCCGGCCGGCGAGCCCGTCTCCACCCTCGGCCTGGGACGGCTGTACTGGCCGTGATCGGCGCTTTGCCGGAATCAGCCTGGCCATCGAGATGGGTTCCACCGTCGAGGACATCGGCCTGACCATCCACCCGCACCCGACCCTGAGCGAGTCGGTGATGATGGCGGCAGAAATGTTCGAGGGCACGATTACCGATCTGTACGTGCCGAAGAAGAAGTAGCGGTTTGGGGCCGGGATCGTTAAAAGTAGGACACGAAGAGCACGAAGGAAGGCACGAAGAACACGAAGGATTGAAAAAGACTCGGTCGCGGATTTTCGCGGATTGACCATTTACGGTGCTGGTAATCGAGTGGAGGGAAGAATCATTATTGATATCATGAAGAAACGATGGCTCCTTCTTTTTCGGATGATCCCGGTCGCGTTGGCGCTAGGCGTTGCCGCACCGGTGCCCGTTTGGGCCGAGACCGTAATCCACCCCGGCCACAGCGCGCACTGGTTCAACCCCGAGCGTTCCGGGGAAGGCTGGGTTTTGGAGGTCCTGGCCGACGACTGGGCCGTAATGTATTGGTTCACGTATGACGAACAGGGGAACCAGCGCTGGTTGACCGGGGTCGGCGAGGTCGACGGCGATGCGATTTTCTTTCCGGAAGTGATTGTGACCCGCGGTGGACGCTTCGGCCCGGATTTCGATCCTGACGAAGTGGTGCGCGAGGTTGTCGGCCAGACCACATTCCGCTTCGATGATTGCAGCACTGGCGTGGTCGAGTTTCAGGCCTTCGGTCAGGCCGGGGCCATTCCGGTCCAGCGCCTGAGCCGGACCATGGCAGTCGAATGTCCGCCGATCACCGGGCGGCCGGTGCGAACGGTCGGTGCCTTGAGCGGTAGCTGGTTCGATCCGGCGCACTCCGGCGAGGGTTTTGCCCTGCAGTGGCTGGACCGCGGCGAGGCGGTGGTGACCTGGTTCACCTACGATCCCGAAGGTAATCAGTTCTGGATGATCGGGGTGGGGGAAGCCGATGAGACCGGGCGGCTGGTGATACCGGATATGCATGCCACCCGTGGCGCCCGCTTTGGGGCACAGTTCGATCCCGATGATGTGGAGCGCTTTGCCTGGGGCGAACTTGTACTGGATCTGAGCTGCACCGGTGGCCCGGCCACATATGGATCGGAGTTACCCGAATTCGGAAGCGGAAGCCAACAACTGGTGCGGCTGAGCGCACTGGCAGGCGTGGACTGCCCCCTGTTCATGCCGGCGCGGGGCCAAATCCAGGATGCCCAGTGGGACCGTAAGTTCCACATTGCCGGCGTCAGCAACAGCTTTTCCAATGCGCCCATGGTTTATGACTTTGCAATCAGCGACGAAGGCGAAGTGCTGGCGGCAGGTCAATTCTCCTGGTTCGGGCAAGACATGGTGTCGCCGCTGTTGCAAGGAAGCGCCACCGGCCAATGGGAATCGCTGACGGATGTCGGCACACTCACGATTACAGCCCTAGCTAACGACCCCGATCACGCTCTGGTGCTGGCAACTCAGGAGGGTCCCATCGGAACGAGATCGATAAACCTGGGGGGCGAAATCATTCTGACTGATACGAATGGCACCCAAACCATCGGGGTCTTTGAGGGGGCTGTCCGTCGGCTAATCTGGCATCAAGGCAGCCTCTGGGCCGGCGGTTGGTTCCAAATGGAGAACGGTGGCCCGTCCCACCTGGCCGTGTGGGATGGCGAAGCCTGGCAGCCGCCACCCGGAGGTGAGCCGGATGAACCGGTATTGGCACTTGCGTCGGATGATCAAGGTTTGTTTGTTGGCGGACAGTTTCACACGGTAGGCGGTATCGATGCGTTGAGCGTTGCCCACTATGATGGCGATGAGTGGACTGCCTTTGACCTGCCCGGCCGAGTCCTGGCGCTCGACCATTTTGACGGTGAGCTTCATGCCGCAGGTTTTCTGGGTGTGCCTGATTTCGACACCCCGTCGGGTGGAGTGGCACGTTGGAACGGCGCGGGCTGGGAGGTCGTAGGCGAAGGACTTTCGATTGGTGCCTCGGCTGGTGTCGTCAGTGATATTACTGAGTTCAATGGCGATCTGTACGCATTTGGTTGCTTCAGTTATGCAAACGGTCCACCGCAATCTGCGGATTCGGAGCGGGCCACCACTATCGCCCGCTGGACTGGAAGCCGTTGGGAGTCGTTGGATGATGGCCGACGAGTCTCTCCGAGTTTTTTTATCGTCCGGGAAGTGTGTGGTCAGGAATCGAACCCCGGTGTAGCCTGGATGGCCGAGTGGCAACGGTTGATCACCGATGGTGACTATCTCTACATCGGCGGTGCTCTGCCAGGCATCGACGGGATCGACTCGCACAGCCTGATTGCCTTCGACGGTGAAAATTTCCTGGCCCAGGGCGAAGCAGGCCTCGGCCGTTCCGGCGGCTATCTGCGGGAGCTCGCGATTGGCGGGCCGGACGATGGCGTCTATGGTCTGGCGCGCGTATTCGACGAATACGCGCCGATGTCGATCCATGTGGCGCGCTTTGACGAGCAAGCGGGGTGGCAGGCATTCGGTCCGCCGCTTCCAGACGATGAGTCCTGCCGGCTCGTATCCGACGGCCTGGCGGTCGGTCCCAACCAGGAAATCTTTATCGGTTGCCGTAATCTCAATCTTGATACGGATCCGTCCGGGCTCGGCTCAGTGCCCCGGGTGCTGTATCTGGACGAAGGTGAATGGAATGAGGTGGCGAATGCGGAGGACCTTCAGTCTTCTGCTTTTACCATCCGCTTCGATCCAGACGGGCAGCTATGGATTGCGGGCGGTTTGTTATTCGGAGACACGCAATCAGGCTTTGTCGCGCGCCTGGAAGATGGCCTTTTCCAGGTTATCGAGGACGGCTTCGATGGCCCGGTGA
>JBLRWT010000317.1:0-3490 GCA_047921095.1 Wenzhouxiangella sp.
GGACAGCAAGTCGGCGCTCGCCGCCTACGCCACCAACTTGAATGATCGCGCGCGGGCCGATGGGATCGACCCTCTGATCGGGCGAGCGCTCGAAGTCGAGCGGACAATCCAGATCCTGTGTCGACGGCGCAAGAACAACCCCTTGTACGTCGGCGAATCGGGGGTCGGCAAAACAGCACTGGCCGAAGGCCTGGCGCTGCGGATCGTCGAGGGCGACGTTCCCGATGTGTTGTTCGACGCTGAAATCTGGGCGCTTGACCTCGGTGCGCTGCTGGCTGGAACCAAGTATCGCGGTGACTTCGAGAAACGGCTGAAAGCGGTACTGGCCGAGTTGCGCGACCGCGACAAGTCAGTACTGTTCATCGACGAAATCCATACCATCATCGGGGCCGGAGCGGCTTCCGGTGGCGTGATGGATGCATCCAACCTGATAAAGCCGGTGTTGGCCAACGGTGAGTTGCGCTGTATCGGCTCGACTACCTTCGACGAGTACCGTGGCGTATTCGAAAAGGACCGGGCGCTGGCACGGCGTTTCCAGAAAATCGACATCGTCGAGCCGTCGGTGGGCGAGACCATCGAGATCCTCAATGGGCTCAAGTACCGTTTCGAGGAACATCATGGTGTCACCTATACTCCGGAAGCGCTGGAGGCGGCCGCCACCCTGTCGGCGCGGCACATCAATGATCGCCACCTGCCTGACAAGGCAATCGACGTGATTGACGAGGCTGGCGCTCGCGAGCGGCTCAAGCCGGAGTCGGAGCGTTTGAAAACCCTGGGCGTGCACGAGATCGAGGATGTCGTTGCGCGGATGGCGCGTATCCCGCCGCGACAGGTCTCACGATCGGATCGGGACGCGCTCAAGACCCTGGAACGGGATCTGAAAATGGTCGTGTTCGGACAGGACGAGGCCATCACCACGCTGGCCTCGGCAATCAAGATGTCGCGGTCGGGCCTGGCGGACGCCGATCGGCCAATCGGGAATTTCCTGTTCGCCGGTCCGACCGGCGTCGGCAAGACCGAAGTGACCCGCCAGTTGGCGATGACGCTGGGGATCGAGTTGATCCGCTTCGACATGTCCGAATACATGGAAGCTCATTCGGTTTCGCGTCTCGTCGGTGCGCCCCCGGGCTATGTCGGCTTCGATCGCGGTGGCCTCCTGACCGAGGCCGTCACACAGACGCCGCATGCCGTGTTGCTGCTGGATGAAATCGAAAAAGCCCATCCGGATGTCTACAACCTGCTGCTGCAAATCATGGACCACGGCAAACTGACGGATGCCAATGGCCGTTCGGCTGACTTTCGCAACGTGATTCTGGTCATGACCACCAATGCCGGGGCTTCGCTGATGAACCGACGCGGTATCGGCTTCACCAAGGCCGACCACAGCCCGGACGGCATGGAAGCCATTCGTCGCCAGTTCACGCCAGAGTTTCGTAATCGGCTGGATTCGATCATTCAGTTCCGCTCGCTGCCATTCGAAATCATCCTGCTGGTTGTCGACAAGTTCCTGATGGAACTGGAAAACCAGCTGGCCGACAAGGGTGTGACCCTGAACGTATCGAAGCCCGCCCGGCGCTGGCTGGCTGAACATGGATTCGACGATCAGATGGGTGCGCGTCCGATGAAACGGGTGATTCAGGACAGTATCAAGCGACCGCTTGCCGACGAACTGCTGTTTGGTGAGCTTTCGGAAAAGGGCGGTATCGTCAGCGTGACGCTGGCCGAAGACGGCCAGAAACTGGATCTTGATGTGAAGTCCGGTTCCGACCGCGAAGCCGTGTCGGTCGGCCCTGGGAATTAGGTTCCCTAGAAGCCTGGCCAGGACTGGCCGGGCTTATTTCATGCGGTAGGTGATGCGGCCCTTGGACAGGTCATAGGGTGTCATTTCCACCTTGACGCGGTCACCTGTCAGGATGCGGATGTAATTCTTGCGCATGCGTCCGGAGATGTGGGCGGTAATGACATGCCCATTGTCAAGCTCAACCCTGAACATCGTATTGGGCAGGGTGTCGAGCACCTTGCCCTCCATCTCTATGTGATCGTCTTTCGGCATAACCTTTCGCTGAAGTAGGTAAACCGGGCCATTGTGCCAGCTTTCGAGCGATGTGCAAGCACCAGACTGAACAAAATCCGTTATTTCGGTCCTGGCCCACCAGATTCATGGAGATGACAGCTAACCGTTCTTTGGCCAGCGCCCTGGATTGCAACGGGAGCCGGCCTCTGGTGTCGGCAGATCGCCATGGCCTGAGGGCAGAGAGGATGAAACGCGCAACCTGAAGTTGGCGCGGTCGGCGATGACACCTCGCCGGGCAATTTGATGCTTGTGTGTTTTTTCCCCCGGGGCTCACGGCCTGGCGCCGATTGCAACAGGGCATGCGTGTAAGGATGAAGTGGCTCAGCGAAAAGATCGACTGTTGCTGCCGACTCGACAATTTCCCCGCGATACATCACGGCGACCCGGTGGCTGATATGTCGGACCACGGCCAGGTCATGGCTGATGAAAAGAAAAGCGATGCCATACGCATCCTGCAGGTCCGCGATCAGGTTGAGTACCTGAGCCTGAATCGAAACATCGAGCGCCGAGACTGCTTCGTCGGCGATGATCAACTCCGGACGGGTGGCCAGGGCTCGGGCGATGGCAATGCGCTGCCGCTGGCCTCCGGAGAACTCGTGCGGAAAGCGGTTCAGTGTTCCCGGCCCCAAGCCGACGGTCTCAAGCAGGTCCCGAACCCGATCACCACGACCGGCGGCCGGGCCGATCCGATGCACATCGAGCGGTTCGCGCAAGGTCTGCATCACGGTGCGTCGTGGGCTCAGAGATGCGTACGGATCCTGGAAAATCATCTGCATGTGCCTTCGAGCGAGCTTGAGTTCCCTGCTGCCTGCACTGGCGAGATCATTGCCCTTCAGCAGGATTTGACCCTCGGTCGGCTCGATCAGGCGCACGATGGTTCGAGCAAGAGTCGATTTGCCGCAGCCCGATTCGCCGACCAGGCCGAGGGTCTGGCCACGTTCAAGGGTGAAGCTGACGCGGTCCACGGCCTTCAGCACCGCGGCCTTGCGGGAAAGACCTTGGCCCTTGATCATGAAGTGTCGCGATAACTCGCGTACTTCCAGTAGTGACGGCTCGAGCGACCTGGCATTTGGGTCAATCATGACTGGCCTGGTTCAGTTGTCAATTGTCGAACAGGGGAGCCAAGGGGGAAGAAGCAGGCATGCTGGCCCCCAGAGGTCGAGATCAGGGGAGGCGCATCAAGATGGCAACGAGCCCTGGCGTGAGGGCAGCGTGGCGCAAATCGGCAACCGGTGGGCATTGCGCCTGGCTCCGGCACCTGGCCCATGATAGCCGGCAAGCGTCGGCTCGGCTGCGCCTGGAGGCTCGGGATGGAGGCGAGCAGTCCCGCGGTATAAGGATGTGACGGGTTTGCAAACAAGGTGCCGGTGGGTCCTTCTTCCACGCCCTGTCCGCAATACATCACCAGGGCTCGAC
>JBLRWT010000318.1:0-3483 GCA_047921095.1 Wenzhouxiangella sp.
AACAGGTTTCCTTGCAGGCGTAACGATCATCCCGCCATTGTACCGAAGCCGGTCTCAGGCAAAGAGCGCGCATGCGATAATAGTGGGCTGATTGCCACCTACTTCAAGACAGAATCAAGCTGCCCATGACCGCCAAGCGACGCATCCTTGTCACCGCCGCCCTGCCTTACGCCAACGGCTCGATTCACCTGGGCCACATGCTGGAATATATCCAGACGGATATCTGGGCGCGCTTTCAGCGCTCCCGCGGTCACGAAGTCTGGTTTGCCTGGGCCGATGATGCGCACGGCACCCCGATCATGCTGCATGCCCGCAAGCGCGGCATCAGCCCGGAACAACTGATCGAGGAGATGAGCGCCGAACACCAGCGTGACTTCGCTGATTTCGGTTTGTCACACGATAACTTCTCCTCTACCCACGATCCGGCCAACCGCGAACTGGTCGAACGCATCTGGCAACGGCTCAAGTCCGGTGGCGCGGTGACCACGCGCACCATCGAGCAGTTCTACGACCCCGATGGCAACATGTTCTTGCCCGATCGGTTCATCCGTGGCCGCTGCCCGCGTTGTGGTGGCGAGGACCAGTACGGCGATTCCTGTGAGGCCTGCGGCGCGACTTACGATCCGACCGAGCTGGTTGATCCGCGCTCGGTGATCTCGGGCGCGACCCCGGTAATGAAAAAAACCGAGCACTTCTTTGTCACCCTGGAAAAGTTCAGGGAAAGCCTTCGCGCCTGGGTCCGTTCCGGTGCGCTGCAGGACGAGGTCGCCAACAAGCTCGATGAATGGTTCGGCGAGAGCCTGCGCGACTGGGATGTGACCCGCGATGCGCCGTACTTCGGTTTCCCCATCCCCGGGGAGACCGACAAGTACTTCTATGTCTGGCTGGATGCACCGGTCGGTTACCTGGCGAGCTTCAAGGCAATATGTGAACGCGAGGGGCTGGACTTCGAGGAATGGCTCAAACCCGGCACCGATACCGAGATGCACCATTTCATCGGCAAGGACATCATCTACTTTCACTGCCTGTTCTGGCCGGCAATGCTCGAAGGCGCCGGCTTGCGCCGACCGACCAACGTCCATGCCCATGGTTTCCTGACCGTCAACGGCGCCAAGATGTCCAAGTCGCGCGGCACCTTCATCAAGGCCCGTACCTGGCTGGACGAACTGGGCCCCGACTACCTGCGCTATTACTTCGCCGCCAAGCTCGGCTCGGGCCTGGCCGATATCGATCTGAGCCTGGATGACTTCCGGGCCCGGGTCAATTCTGACCTGGTCGGCAAGCTGGTCAATATCGCCAGTCGCTCGGCCGGCTTCGTGCACAAGTTCGGCGAGGGTCGCCTGGCTGCCGAGTTACCGGATCCAGCGCTCTACCAGCGCTTCATCGACGCCCACGAAACCATCGCTGCGGAGTTCGAGAGCCGGAATTTCCAGATGGCCGTGCGACGCATCATGGCCCTGGCCGACGAGGCCAACCGCTACATCGATGACCACAAGCCCTGGGTTCTGGCCAAGGAAGCTGGACGCGAAGCCGAGGTGCTGGCAATCTGCACCCAAGGGATCAACATGTTTCGCGCCATGATGACCTGGCTGGCGCCGGTGATTCCACACACGGCAGCGGCTGCGGCAGAGTTTCTTGACACGCCACTGGAGGACTTCGATACCATCGGTGAGCCGCTACTCGATCACCGCATCAACAAGTTCAAGCCGCTGATCAAGCGGGTCGAGCCCGAACAGATGGACCGGGTACTGGAAGCCAGCCGCGAATCACTGGCGCAGACCGACCAGACCGCCGGCCCGGAACCCGTACCGGCCCCGGAACCAGAGGAGAGCAGCGTGATCGAATTTCCGGATTTTGCAAAAGTCGACTTGCGCGTGGCCCGAATCATCAAGGCCGAACTGGTTGAAGGCGCCGACAAGCTGCTCCGCCTTGAACTCGATCTCGGCGCTTCGACTCGCCAGGTCTTCGCCGGCATCCGTGGTCATTACGACCCGGCAGAACTCGAAGGACGCCTGACCGTCGTCGTCGCCAACCTGGCGCCACGCAAGATGCGCTTCGGCATCTCCGAAGGCATGGTATTGGCCGCCAGCGAATCCGGCGGCACGCCCTTCCTGCTCAGCCCGGACTTCGGCGCCGAGCCTGGAATGAAAATCAGTTGAGAGGTAAGAGGTGAAAGGTAAAAGGTAAAAGGATATAGGGAGCCGCACCCTTTCACCTTTTACCTTTACACCTTTCCCCCCAATACAAAATGGACCTGTTCCTCATCATTGTCTCGGCAGCCCTGGTCAATAATTTCGTATTGATCAAGTTCCTGGGCTTGTGCCCGTTTCTCGGCACATCGAGCAATGTGGAGTCGGCCATCGGCATGTCACTGGCCACGGCGTTCGTCCTCACCCTGGCCTCGGTTGCCAGTTTCATGCTGACAAGCTGGATTCTGCAGCCGCTGGGACTGATGTATCTTTCGACCGTGGCGTTCATTCTGGTGATTGCCGCGCTGGTTCAACTGACCGAGCTGTTCATGCGCCATTCGGCCCCCCTGCTCCACCGGGTTCTCGGCATCTACCTGCCGCTGATCACAAGCAACTGCGCGGTGCTGGGTGTTGCGTTGCTGAACGTGCGCGAACAGCACAGCCTGCTGGAGTCCGCGCTCTATGGCTTTGGCGCCGCCCTCGGTTTCGGGGGCGTTCTGGTGGCGCTGGCCGCCGCGCGTGAGCGGCTGGTCATGGCCGATGTACCGTCCAGCTTCCAGGGCGCGCCGATCGGGCTGATCACGGCCGGGCTGATGGCCCTGGCGTTCATGGGCTTTACCGGCTTCGCAAGGTTATAGGCATGGTCGCCGCGTTGCTCACCCTGGCCCTGATGTCGCTGCTGATCGGCATCGTCCTGCTGTGGCTGGGTCAGCGGTTCCAACCCGACGAGGACTCCGTGGTCGAGCAGATCAACGCCATCCTGCCGCAGACCCAGTGCGCGCAATGCGGCTACCCGGGTTGTCGGCCTTACGCGCAAGCCATCGCCGCAGGAGAAGCCGACATCAACCAGTGTCCACCGGGTGGTCAGGCCGGCGTCCAGGCCCTGGCCGACCTGCTGGGTGCCGAAGCCAGGCCGCTGGATGAAGCCCGCGGCGAGACCAAGCCGCCCAGTGTGGCCATCATCGACGAGCAGGTGTGCATCGGCTGCACCCTGTGCATCCAGGCCTGCCCGGTCGACGCGATCATTGGCGCGGCCCGCCAGATGCACACCGTCATTACCGATGAATGCACCGGCTGTGAACTGTGCGTGGCGCCTTGCCCGGTCGACTGCATCGACCTGATCGACCGACCCGATCCGTTCCATGTCTGGCCCGACCCGCATGTTCTGCCAATCCGGGTGCGCATCACGTGACCGAACCCCGGCCCGACGAACGACTGTTCAGCTTCCCTGGCGGCCTCAAGCTTCGCCACAACAAGAAGATTTCGTGCGAAACACCGCTGGCAGACGCCATCC
>JBLRWT010000319.1:0-3479 GCA_047921095.1 Wenzhouxiangella sp.
CGTCGCATCTTTTCACCGCCTGGCGTCGGGTGTTGACCACCGTGAATGACCAGCGCCGCGCCAGTCGTTGCACGACCCGCTGGGTCGACCCATCAAGTCGTGTGGCAAGAACGTAACCGGCCAGAAGACCGGTCCGCGGCGATCGCAAGGGCGCGCCAACGAGGATCGGCAGGCGCACGACAAAACGACAGCCCTGACCAATGGAGTCAGCCAGGATGAGCTCGCCATTCATTGCGGCCACCAGGCGCCGGCAGATGGCCAGGCCGAGGCCCGATCCGCTGTGAGCACGGGTGATCGAGGCATCCAGCTGCATGAAGGGCTCGAACAGACGCTGGCGGCCTTCCGAGTCGATGCCGGGACCGGAGTCGCAAACCATCAGTTCGAGGATGCCGTCGGGGTGATGTTCGACGACCAGTTCGATGGCGCCGTGTTCGGTGAACTTGACCGCATTGCTGAGCAGATTGCCAAGCACCTGGGAAATGCGCCCGGTATCACCGACAGCCAGCATGGGCAGGTCGGAGGCCATGCGCAAGCGCAGATCGAGATTCTTGCGCGCGGCGTTCGGCGCGTGCAGATCCAGTACCTGTTCAAGCAATGAAGTCAGCTCGAACGGATGAGCATCCAGGCTCATTCTGCCGGCTTCGATGCGCGAGATATCCAGAACGTCATCGATGATGCGCTGTAGCTGCAGGCCGGACTGACGCAGCGTGTTGAGCAGATCCTGCTGACCCGGATTGGATTCGGTTTCGTACAGCAGTTCCATCATTCCCATGATGCCGTGCAGCGGCGTGCGGATCTCATGGCTCATGGTCGCGAGGAATTCTGATTTTGCCGCACTGGCCGTTTCGGCCCGCTCGGCCAGTGCCCGGACCTTTTCAATCAGCAGCAGGTTATGCAGCGCCTGGCCAGCCATCTGGATCAGCAGCCGCAGGCGTTCCTGGTGGTCAGGTTGAAATCCATCGACGCCAGCCTCGATCAGACAGCGAGCGACTGGTTCGCCCTCGACGCCAAGATCGATCACCAGTTCGTCCGATCGCCGGGAACGAGCCAGACGCTGATCCCAGGTGCTTCGGGTAATTGTCTTGGCGCCGGTCCCAACCACCAGGGCACTGTCGGGCAGTTCAGGGTGACAATAAGCCAACCAGCCCCGACACCCACCGGTGATACTCAGCAGTTCTTCGCCAATCACCCGGGCCAGCGCGATCGGGGACAGGTTGCTGTTGAGGCGCTCGACCACCTGGCGTTGTTCCTCGGCCAAGGCTCGTTTCTGGCGGGCCTCGCTCATTTCCCTGCGTCGCTGCCGGGTCAGCATCAAGGCCCGCCAGCCGGAGCCGGCCCCGGCGATCAGAAACAGGCCATACAGGGCCAGCGCCCAATTGCTGCGCCATGGCGCCTTGTTGATCGTCAGCGCCACCTCATGACCACCCTCGTTCCACAAGCCTTCGGGTGTGGCGGCCTGCA
Organism: Wenzhouxiangella sp.; assembly: GCA_047921095.1. Classification (GTDB taxonomy): domain Bacteria; phylum Pseudomonadota; class Gammaproteobacteria; order Xanthomonadales; family Wenzhouxiangellaceae; genus Wenzhouxiangella. Next base: position 1,462 of record JBLRWT010000319.1, read on the forward strand.
CGCGAAAGCGGTACCGGCCGGGCCGCAGATTGCTGTAGTAATGGCGATTCTGGCCAATCACTTCCCGCCAATTGTCATCCCAGCCCTCGAGCATCAAGCGATACCGACTTTGATCGGGCGAGACGTAGGACAGGGCGACGAAGTCCAGGCTCACGGAATTGTCTCTGTAGTCGAGCTCGAAGGCACCCGGACGGTCCGGGCTGATGACCCAGCGCTGATCGCCGGCTGTCAAACCAGTCACATGCACCGGCGGTGACCGTAGGGGGTCCAGGATCGCTGTCGGACTGATCGTGACCAACCCACGATTGGTCCCCAGCGCCAGTCGGCCATCATCCAGCCGCAGGGCCGAATAGCGCAGGAACTCGGCAATTGCGAGCCCATCTGAACGCCTGTAGACCCGCGGATGACGCTGTCCAGATCGGAATCGCGCCACGCCGTTGGCCAGCACCAACCAGACGTCGGCGTCCTCGCCCGGGAAAATGGCAAATACCCGGGCTCCTGGCAGGCTTTCAGTCAACGCCAGATGCTCCGCGCGCTGCAGGCCGTGCTTACCTTCGCGCCAACGCGACAGCTCGAAATTGGTCGCCAGCCACAAGTCATCGTTGATCCATGTCATGGCCAGAACGGGTGCGGCCAGCTCCAGGCGCGGAACGAATCCCAGCTCGGCATCGAATTGGTAGACCACCTCACGGCTCGCGAGCCACCACTTGCCTGCGTCATCCTGGGCCAACTCGTTGACCTCGCCAGCAGGCAAATTCCGGTTGCCCACGGCCTCCGGATGAAAGTGTTCTCGCTCACCACTTGCAAGATCGATTCGCATCACGCCTGCATCGAAGGTACCCACCCAGAGATGCGTGTCGCCATCGGCCCGGATCAGGTTGATTGTTCCATGTTCGACCTGCTCGCGCTCAAGCAAGGTTCGCAGAACACCGGTCGCTGGATGGTAGGCCCGAATACCACTGGACCAGTTGAAAACCAGCTCCTCGCCAACATGCGCCAGCCCGTAAACCCGCACCACCTCGCGCAACTGGTCATCATCGTAAAAATCATGCAGCCACTCGGCCTGGCCTGTCTTCAGATCCAGACGCTGAACGCCCTCCTCCCGACTGCCGAGCAACAGGGCCTGTTCCCCCGTGCGCTGCGCCAGGGCATCGATCCGCCGAAGGTTCAAGCCAGCGTCGCGCCCCGGCATAGCGTGGAATCGGGAAAAGGCCTCGTATCCCGGTGGAAGGTAGGCCACGCCGTTGCGAAACAGCGTCACCCACAGGCCACCCTCAGTATCGAGCACCACGCCTTGCAATGAGTTCGAGGGCAAGCTGTCGGCCAGGCCCTCGATGTGCTGGATGCGTTCGCGACGGCCTGTGTCAGGTTGCCACTTGACCAGGCCGCTATAAGTGCTCAGGTAAACCCAGCCGTCGTTCGCCAGGCTGAAGCCAGTGATCAGGGCATCGTGCTCCAGAATCGGCTCCTCGCCAATCTCCGGAAACACGGTCAGAAGAGAATCGACCCGAGAAACCAGGATCGAACCGTCGGCAAGCTCGACCAGTGCATTGAAAATCGGATCAGCCGCCTCCCGGTCTCGGTTCAACACGGTATCGAAGCGACCGGCTTTCAGGTCGGGTAGAACGCTGAGCCGATCGGTCTGGACCAGCCAGACCCGGCATTCGGCATCGGCATGGATCTGCATCTGGAAACCACGCTCGGCCAGACCGAATTCTTCGGTCTGGTCAAAATGGACCAGGGTTTCCAGCGCGGGATCGAAGCGGGCAACACCGCCGCGCATGAAGGCCAGCCAGAGACCACCCTCGCAGTCTTCGGTGATGGACCAGATGTCGTCGTGCGGCAGGAGACCCCCGTCGGAGACGAGCGCGAGGTGTTGTCGCGCGACCAGGTCCGGGCCGATTTCAACCAGGCCATGGCCCAGAATACCGGCCCATACGTTGCCACTACTGTGGGCATGGAGACCGGAGATATTGATGCCCGGCAATTCCCGCTCTTCAGAAACGCCCTGCCCGACC
>JBLRWT010000320.1:0-3478 GCA_047921095.1 Wenzhouxiangella sp.
GCAGACGCGGGTCTGGCGGCGCCGCAGCAGGAAGGGTGGTGAATAAGGCGGGTTGAGGGCGGTTGAAAAGATTTGCCGGGCTCACGGCACGAGCCATATATGATTGAATCCCAGGCTGAATTTTCTATCACGCCACTGTTTCGCCGCACAAGGCGCAAGCAAACGCGCGGTGTTTGACCGTAGTCAAAATATAAGATGTAGACCACGTACATAATTTGTAACTTCAAGATATTTACAGACTGGGAGATTGGCCATGGCGCGCTCTGCCCTGCCAACGGAAACGCCGCCGCAGGCACCCCGCATGCTCGCGGTGAGTACGGGGGCATTCACGATATGTTTTGCGGCCTGGACGATTTTTTCCATTCTGGGTGTTCGCATTCAGCAGGAATTCGGCCTGTCAGAGACCGAGTTCGGAGTGCTGATCGCCACGCCGGTATTGACCGGCGCGGTTTCTCGCATCTTCCTCGGCATCCTGTGCGAGAAGTTCGGGGGACGTCTGTTGACCGCTCTTATGATGCTGGCGAGCGCATTTTCCATATGGGCGTTGACGTATGCCAATACCTTTCCGCTGATTCTGCTGGCCGCGCTCGGAATCGGCCTGGCCGGCGGGACTTTCATTACCGGCATCGCCTTTACTTCACGCTGGTTTCCCAAGGAAAAGCAGGGCACGGCGCTGGGTATCTTCGGTGTCGGTAATGTCGGCGCCGGCGTGACCAATTTCATCGCGCCCATGATCATGGTGGCGGTCGGCTGGCAGGGTACTGCTCAGATCTATGCCGTAGTCATGGTCATCGCCGCGATTCTCTACTGGTTGCTGACCGAGGACGACCCGGCGATCAAGGCGCGCCGTTCCGGCGATGCGACCGGCGCTACGCTCAAGGAGCAGTTGGCCCCTTTGCGGCATCTGCAGGTGTGGCGTTTCGGGCTCTATTATTTCTTCGTGTTCGGCTGCTTCGTTGCCCTGGCATCGTGGTTGCCGCGCTATTACGTCGGCGTCTACGAACTGTCGATCGGTGCGGCGGGCACGCTTGCGGCAACCTATTCGCTGTCGGCCAGCGCATTTCGGGCACTCGGCGGCTGGATGTCGGACAAGTGGGGGGCGCGCACGGTCATGTACTGGACGTTCTGGATTTCACTGGTCTGCCTGTTCATCCTGTCCTATCCCCCAACCAACTACAGCGTCGAAGGCATCGAAGGACCGATCGAGTTCCGCCTGGCCACCAACCTGCCCACCTTCACCGTGATTGCCTTCGCGCTCGGGTTCGTCATGTCATTGGGCAAGGCGGCAGTCTACAAGCACATTCCGGTCTACTATCCGGACAACGTCGGCTCGGTCGGTGGCATGGTTGGCATGATCGGAGGCCTGGGAGGCTTTTTCCTGCCCATCATCTTCGGGATTCTCAATGACTGGACCGATATCTGGACGACGCCGTTCATGTTCCTGTTCGTGGTAGTGGCTGTAAGCCTGATCTGGATGCACCTCGCTATCCTGCGCATGGAACGTCGCAAGTACCCGGGCCTCAAGCATCTGCGCGATCTGCCCGAGGCAATTCCACCGGGGCACGAATCGCTGGCCCAGTCTGCGCGGACCGCCGGCTGATCCAGGCTTGCATTCAGGTTATCAAGAGGACTGCATAATGAAGCTGAACCGAGATATCGAGCGCTGGACTCCGGAAGACGAGGGCTTCTGGCGGCGCGAGGGTCGGGCGATTGCCAACCGTAATCTCTGGATTTCCATCCCCTGCCTGGCGATGGGATTTTCGGTGTGGATCATGTGGGGGATGATTGGCGCGCAGATGCTGAATCTCGGCTTTCCTTTCTCGGAAACCGAGTTGTTTACGCTGGCCGCGATCGCCGGGTTGACGGGAGCCACCCTGCGCATCCCGGCTTCCTTCATGATCCGTATTGCCGGCGGCCGAAACACGATCTTCATGACTACAGCGCTGTTGATCCTGCCGGCTTTTGGAGCAGGCATTGCGCTACAGAGCAAGGAGACCCCGTTATGGGTTTTCCAGGCCCTGGCCTTTCTTTCAGGGATCGGTGGAGGAAACTTTGCAGCCTCCATGAGCAATATCTCCGGCTTTTTCCCCAAGCGTCAGCAGGGCCTGGCCCTGGGGTTGAATGCCGGTCTTGGCAACTTCGGCGTCACGTTCATGCAACTTCTCGTGCCGCTGGTGATGACTGTCGGAATTTTTGGTGTCATCGCTGGTGATTCGATGGTTCTCGAGCGCGCCAGTGGCACCCTCATCGGGCGGATCGAGGCGGGAACGGAAACCTGGATCCAGAATGCCGGCCTGATCTGGCTGGTGTTTCTGGTGCCGCTGGTGTTTCTGAGCTGGTTCGGCATGAACAACTTGCGCACCATCACGCCGGAGCCCGGAAACGCACTGGTGGCGCTCGGCAAGGTTGTCGGCCTGTACGGGATCGGCTTCCTGGCGGCTGCGGTCGGTCTCTATCTGTTCCTGCCGCAGCCGGTCGGTCTCGGCGCACTCAATATGTGGATCGCGCTGCCCTTGACGATCATCCTTACGCTGGGTCTTATGCGCTTGTTGCCCGGGGCGGTCGGTCGCGGAATCAAGTCGCAGTTCAACATCTTCAACGAGCGGCATACCTGGTCAATGACCGTTTTGTACATCGCCACGTTTGGATCGTTTATCGGCTTTTCTGCAGCATTGCCGTTGTCGATCGAAGTGCTTTTCGGCAACATGATGGTCGACGGCGAGCGAGTTGCCAACCCTGAAGCGCCGAGTGCGCTGACTTATGCGTGGATCGGGCCGTTTGTCGGTGCATTGATTCGTCCCGTAGGTGGCTGGCTATCCGACAAGGTCGGTGGTTCCATCGTTACCCAGGTGATTTCGGCGGTGATGGTGGTCGCTTCAGTCGCTGTCGGCTACATCATGCTGCAGGCGTATCAATCTGCATCACCCAACGACTACTTCTTGTGGTTCATCTTGCTTTTCGTCGTGATCTTTGCTGCCAGCGGCATCGGAAACGGGTCGACGTTTCGCACTATTGGCGTCATTTTCGATGAGCAGAACAAGGGGCCGGTGCTGGGCTGGACATCGGCTGTTGCCGCATACGGGGCTTTCATTGCGCCAAGAGTGATGGGTGAGCAGATCGCCGCCGGCAGCCCGCAGCTGGCGATGTATGGTTTCGCCGCGTTCTATGCTGTTTGTCTCGTGGTGAACTGGTGGTTTTACCTGCGTCGGGAAGCGTATATTAGAAATCCTTAATCAGGATGACGAATAAGGCGGGACTTACCAGCCTGTTTGACTATTCGATCACCCATGTCCAAACTAACCGGTTTAGCGTGTACCCTGCATATTGCCGACACGCTGGAGCGCATCGATTCGGAACCGGGTTCAATGCATGGACCCACCTGCAAGGAGCTTCAAAATGAGTTATTTCCTGGACCAACTGGCGTTCTTCCGGCGCGAAAAACAGGAATTTGCCGGCGGCCACGGCATCATGACCAACC
>JBLRWT010000321.1:0-3472 GCA_047921095.1 Wenzhouxiangella sp.
CGATGTCGGCCACCGAGCGGTTATGCCCGAGGTGGATGACCTCGCAGCCTTCGGCCTGGATCAGCCGGCGCATCAGGTTGATGGCCGCGTCATGGCCATCGAAAAGGCTGGCGGCAGTCACAAATCGCAGCGGGGTCTCGGTTGCAACTCCGGCGGCGCGGGAAACGGTTTCGGCGGTCTGGCTCATGGGACACAGGGTCTTTGTCGGGGGCAGTTCGGTATTTTAACCTGCCAGACCGTCTGGCCCCAACACACCGGCCCCGTGCGATGGATGGGCAAATTCGTCATAATATCGACATGACGCAGCCAGCGCCCCCATCGACCAACCGCCAACTGCCGGCCGCCGACCAGATGGCCCGCCATGCCGGCGAGGCGGCCCAGTTTCTGAAACTGATGGCCAATCCACATCGGCTGATGATCCTGTGCCACCTGCTCGATACCGAGATGTCGGTCAGCGAGCTCAACCAGCACCTGCCCCTGAGTCAGTCGGCCTTGTCCCAGCACCTGGCGATGCTGCGCAAAAGCGGCCTGGCCCGCACCCGGCGCGACCAGCAGACCATCTACTACTCGCTGGCCAACCCTGCGGTCCATGCCATCATGGCCGAGCTCTACGAGCAGTTCTGCCGTCCGGGGGCGAATCCCGCCAGCGCCGCAGCAGGCGTGTCAGCGTCCAGGTGATGGAAACTGCCGCCGCGAGCCAGCCGGCATAACGGATCAACAGATGAACGGGCCAGGTTCCAAGCTGCCATTCGGCAGCCAGCAATCCAGTCAAAATCGACAGGCTGAGCAGGGTGAAGGTGATTACCAGGGCCAGATAGTAAATCTGGCGTCGGCGAAAGCCCAGGACAGCAAAAGCGGTCAGATGGATGACGAACACCACCAACAATAACCAGTTTACGGTTTGATTCATGCGCGAAATATTACAACAACCCGGTTCGGCACGAATACGGGAGCACCAGTATTGGCACCATTCGCCAGGTCGATCGCCTGCAAGGGCGGGTCGGGCGGCATGCAGTCTTCTGGTTCTCCTGGTGGCCCTTGCAGCTGTGCTGACAGCCTGGCCGGCTCACGCCGAACCGGTGGGCTGGCAGGCCAGCGGAGACCTGCGCACCGGCTACGCGGCAAGCCGTCGAGAGGCTCGCGATGGAACCGAGACCGACGATGACAGCTTTCGTGCCCGTATTCGATTCCGTCTGAGCAGAAACCTGGGTGGCGGCTGGCTGTTCAGCGGCCGGCTGGCCGGCACCTATGCCAGCGACCAGGACCGGTTCAGCGCCTACGTGCGCCGCCATCGCCCCAGTCGCACCGGCCTGGAAGCCGGGGATACAACCCTCGACGAGCTCTACCTTGGCTGGCTGGATGCCGAGGGTTTGTGGAATGTTCGCGCCGGGCGATTTCAAACCAGCTTTAACTTGCCGGTGGTACCGGCCAAGAGCCTTGATCGCAATGACAGTTCTGGATTCGGTATCGGCTGGACCGACGGGGTACATGTCCAACGGCTGATCACCCCAGCCTGGCGCGGTCACCTGATCGCCCAGGTGCACAGTCGTGGCGCCAATGGAACAGGCAACACCCTTCGGACCCCGCTTGATTTTACGGACAGCAGCGCCAGAGCCGGGCTGTTTGCCGGGCTGCAGGCCGAGCAGAACCCGGGGCCGCTGATCCTGCGCATGATCGGCCTGACCTGGTTGCCTGATTCGCTCGCCAGCGAGGGACAAACAAGCGAGCATCGGGAAGACTTCCTGGCGCTGACCACCAAATTGGCGGCATCCTGGTCTGTCGGCCCGGCCAAGACACGGCTTGTCGCTGCGGGCGAATTTGGCCACGCACTCAACAGGCCGCGGCGGGAGGTGGTGGGTTTGAGCGGAGACCGTCAGGTTTCCGGCAATGCCTGGCAACTGGCCGCAAGTGCTTATGACATCCGACCCGGTCACCATCTTGGTGTAGTCTACGGGCGCGCTCAGGCTGGCTGGCTGATTTCCACCGACTTCCGCAATAACGATGAACTGGCGGAGATCCGTTATCAGCGCCTGATTCGGCCTGGCCTGACCGTGGAGACCCGCTTCCGCTGGCGACGGGAACTGGAGCTGCCGGAATTTGAGCAGCGTCAACGAATCGATCGCGATATCTACATACGCTTGAACGCCAGGTTTCCCTGAACTATTTTCCGGCCCAGCCGACCAAATCCATAGAGAGCTGAAACTGATCATGAGTACCTTGAATACCAATCCTGCAACAGTGCCCGATGCGCCGTCTTTTGTTCCAGCCGGTAGGCGACTGGACCAACTTCGAGCGACGCTGCCTGAGGTGGAATGGCTGATTCACGCCCCCTTGATCGAGCGCATTCAGGTATTGAAGGCTGAACGCAATGCCGTCATCCTGGCCCACAACTACCAGAAACCCGAGATTTACCACGGGGTCGCCGACTTTACCGGGGATTCGCTCGCCCTGGCCCGTGAAGCGGCCCGCTGCGAGGCGCAAGTCATTGTCCAGTGCGGCGTGCATTTCATGGCCGAGACTTCCAAGATCCTGGCACCGGGCAAAACCGTACTGCTGCCCGATCTTGGCGCCGGCTGCTCGCTGGCGGCCAGCATCACCGGTGAGGACGTGCGTCGCCTCAGGCAGCGCTATCCGGGCGTTCCGGTCGTGGTCTACGTCAACACCTCGGCCGAGGTGAAGGCCGAAGCCGATATCTGCTGCACCTCCTCCAATGCCGTCGAGGTCGTCGAGTCGCTGGGCACCGACCGGGTCATCTTCGCCCCGGACCGCTACCTGGGCCAGTGGGTCGCCTCCCAGACCGACATCGACATCATCCTCTACGACGGCTCATGCGAAGTACACGAGAAGTTCAGCGCGGCCGAAATCGCCACCCTGCGCGCCGAGAATCCCGGCGTCTACGTGCTGGCTCACCCGGAATGCCCGATGGAAGTGCTGGACGCAGCCGATTTCGTTGGCTCAACGGCAGCAATGAGTCGCCAACTCGACAAGGTCAAGACCCGCCAGGTGGTCATGATCACCGAGTGCTCGATGAGCGACAACGTCGCCATCGAACACCCGGAACTCGATTTCATCCGTCCCTGCAACCTGTGCCCGCACATGAACCGCATCACCCTGCCGAAGATCATCGCTTGCCTGGAAATCCTCCAGCCGGAGATCACCGTCCCGACCCACATCATTGGCCGGGCGCGCGAATCCGTGGAGCGGATGCTGGCAGTCTAGCCCACCGTGGGGCTGCCCCCAGCAATTTAGCAACAGCACCCGCCAATTACGGTAAAATAGGCGGCTGCCTGAGCCAGGATCACGGTTCAGGCGATCGTTAGTCCGGCGGTTTCGTCCCGGGCTCATAATGCTCTTTATCGTTCCGGCCGGCACTTCGGGGGTCGGCCCAAATGCCTGCGACCCGACAAGCGCAGGTCTGGAGGACTGTCAATGAATCTGTTTGAAACCATCCACACAACCGAACATGAACAGG
>JBLRWT010000322.1:0-3469 GCA_047921095.1 Wenzhouxiangella sp.
GCCCCGGGATGCCAGATTCTCAAGCCCCGGGTGACAGATTCTTCAAGCGGAATAACAGATTCCCATGGCTTACCAAGGGTTCTGGTTGGCATGGATGATCTGGGGATAGGCAGAAAAATGGTGGCTACGGGTGGATTTGAACCACCGACCTCAGCATTATGAGTGCCGCGCTCTAACCAACTGAGCTACGTAGCCATACAGGCAGCCGCGTATTTTCGCTGTTTGTGGGGCCAGCGTCAACCTGTGCCGGGCTTCGGCGATCGAATTCGGTCTCGAAGCGCTTGCCGATGCTGCGGTCGTGAAGTTGGTCGATTCAGACAATCGCAATGACGCGGGCTCAAACAGGGTGGCTACGGGTGGATTTGAACCACCGACCTCAGCATTATGAGTGCCGCGCTCTGCTGAGCGACGTAGCCACCTGTTGCCTTGCCAGGCCGATACGGTTTACGGCATGGCGTGGCCGAACTCCTGCTTGAATCGCTCGGCAATGCTGTTCGGGGTGAAGTCGTGGTGCTGGGGGCCGGCGTGGGCGATTTTCATTGAACCGAGCAGGGAGCCGAGGCGGCAGGCGTCGGTCGGGTCCCAGCCTTTTTCCAGGCCGAACAGCAGGCCGGCGCGGAAGGCGTCGCCGCAGCCGGTCGGGTCGGTGACTTTCTCGGCCTTGACTGCCGGGATGGTGGTCTTGCCCTCGCTGGTGTGCAGTTCCGAGCCGTCGCCGCCGTGGGTGATGATCAGACCGCCGTCGAGACGGGCGGTGATCTGCTCGTGGTCGAGGCCGGTTTTCTTTTTCAGCATTTCCCATTCATAAGAGTTGACCGTCACCCAGTTGGCGTTGGCGATCATCTGCTCGAGCTCCTCGCCGTTGAACATGGGCAGGCCCTGGCCGGGATCGAAGATGTGCGGGATGCCGGCGGCGGCAAACTGGTCGGAATGGTCCAGCATGGCCTGCTTGCCGTCGGGTGCGACGATGCCGAAGGTCACCCCGGCATTGGTCGGGATCTTCTGGTGATGGTTTTCGTTCATCGCCCCGGGGTGGAAGGCGGTGATCTGGTTGTCGTCGATGTCGGTGGTGATGTAGGCCTGCGCGGTCCAGAGCTGGTCGCAGATGCGAACGTGGTCCTGGTTGATGCCGAGGCGGTCGAGGTGGCGGGCGTAATCGTCGAAGTCAGCGCCGGCGCTGGCCAGGGGCAGGGGCTTGCCGCCGAGCTTTTTCAATGAGTAGGCGATGTTGCCCGCGCAGCCGCCGAAGTTGCGATGAAGCTCGGGCACCAGGAAGGCGACATTGAGCATGTGGGTCTGATCGGGGAGGATGTGATCCTTGAATCGCTCCGGGAAGACCATGATGTTGTCGTAGGCCAGGGAGCCGCATATCAGCACGGACATTGAATTGAACCTTGTAGTAGTAACAGCCGGCTATTGTAACGAATGGATCGGCGAGGGTTGGACTGCGTCCGTTTTGTGCACTGATTAACGCAGTTTAACGCTATCTTTCCATCTTATCGGTTGCCGGTTCTGCCCTGCGTTGCTACATTAGTCGGTCTTTGCAAAAATAATGGGCGAACCCCCTCCTTCCTCTTATGTTCAAGCGCTTACGCGGTTTGTTTTCGAACGACCTGTCCATCGATCTTGGCACTGCCAATACTCTGATTTTTGTCCGCGGCCAGGGCATCGTGCTCAATGAGCCTTCCGTGGTTGCCGTCCGCATGCAGCGTGGACCGGGCGGACCACAGGATGTCGCCGCCGTCGGTGCCGAGGCCAAGCAGATGCTCGGTCGCACGCCGGGCAATATCCGCACCACGCGGCCGCTGAAAGACGGCGTGATTGCCGATTTCAACATGACCGAGCAGATGCTGCAGCATTTCATCAAGAAGGTGCATTCGTCGCGGTTTCTGCGCCCGAGCCCGCGCGTGCTGGTTTGCGTGCCCTGTTCGTCGACCCAGGTCGAGCGACGGGCAATCAAGGAGTCGGCCGAAGGCGCCGGTGCCCGAGAGGTGTTCCTGATCGAAGAGCCGATGGCCGCAGCGATCGGTGCCGGCATCCCGATTCACGAGGCGCGTGGCTCGATGGTGCTCGATATCGGTGGTGGCACCACGGAAGTGGCGGTGCTGTCGCTCAATGGCATCGTCTATGCCAATTCGGTCCGGATTGGCGGTGATCACTTTGATGAATCCATCATCAATTACGTGCGCCGCTCCTACGGCACCCTGATCGGTGAATCGACCGCCGAGCGGATCAAGATGGAGATTGGCTGCGCCTACCCGCAGGATTCGACCTCCGAAATCCAGATTTCCGGCCGCAACCTGGCCGAAGGGGTGCCGAAGATGATCACCCTGAACAGCAACGAGGTGCTCGAAGCGCTGTCCGAGGCGCTGACCAGCATCGTCAGCGCGGTCAAGATGGCCCTGGAGCAGACGCCGCCGGAACTGTGCGCCGACGTGGCCGAAACCGGTATCGTTCTGACCGGTGGTGGCGCCCTGCTGCGCGGGCTGGACAAGCTGTTGATGGAAGAAACCGGCCTGCCGGTCATCATCGCCGACGACCCGCTGACCTGCGTGGCCCGCGGCGGCGGCCGGGCGCTGGAGATGATGGACGAAAACCGTGGCGACTTCTTTTTCTCCAGCTGACAATAGAAGACCATAAATCCAACCTGATAATAAAAACCAAAGGACGCGGTGAGATTTTCGGCAAGCCTACATAGTTCCAGCCTGAGTGCCGACCTTGGCGGGCGTATGGCGCGCCTGATGTTCTACGTCCTGCTCGCCATGATTCTGATGACGCTGGACTTTCGTGGGCGCTATGTCGAGAATTTCCACGCACTGGCCGGCCTGGCAGTCGAGCCTTTCCTGCTGGCGGTGGAAGCACCCTTTGCGCTGGCGACGCGGCTGCAGGAGAATTTCAGCGACCGTAACGTCCTGCTGGCTGAACGCGACGACATGGAGCAACTGTTGCGCGAAAGCCGGGCCCGGTTGTTGCTGATGCAGGAACTGGGGCGCGAGAACGCCGAATTGCGTGAACTGCTGGAAGCCTCGCGTGTGGTCGATGCCGAATACCAGACCGCCGAACTGCGCAGCATCGATCTGAACCCGTATTCCCACCGCGTCGTCATCAATCGGGGCTCGTCTCACGGCGTGCTGGCGGGCCAGCCGGTGATTGACGCCGCCGGGGTGGTCGGCCAGGTGGACCGGGTTTTGCTGTATTCGGCCACGGTGATCCTGTTATCCGACCCCGATCACGCGATGCCGGTCAGGATCGAGCGCACCCGCGTGCGCACCATTGCCTATGGCAGCGGCCGGACCGACGAACTGGGGCTGACCGATTTGCCGATGAACGTCGATCTGGAGGTGGGCGATGTGCTGATGACCTCAGGCCTGGGCGGGCGCTTTCCATCCGGCTTGCCGGTAGCCGAAATCGTGGCCATCGAGCGCCCGACCGGAGAGGCCTTCGCGCATGCCAGGGCGCGACCGTTTGC
>JBLRWT010000323.1:0-3464 GCA_047921095.1 Wenzhouxiangella sp.
GAGCAAACACAAAAAACCTTTAAACGCGAAGACGCAAAGACGCGAAGTTAAAAGATTCAAACCCTTTGCGTCTTAGCGTCTTCGCGTTTCAAAGGTTTTGGTTTTTATTTTTCCTTTAGCCTTCGGGCGCCAGCGGCACAGGAAAGTCGGTGTTTTCCGGATGCTCCTCTGGTCCGTAGCGGAACCGGAATCGCTCGTTCTTCGGCTCCAGCCAGCCCCGGTCCACTAGTTCGAGCAGCCAGGCGCGGGCTTCGCGTTCGGCGGCCTCCGGGCTGACCTGGCGGCTCAGGCCGATGATGGGCACGAACCAGTCCAGCAGTGCATTGATATCGCCTGTCCCTTCGATTTCCGGCCAGCTACTGGCGGTGTGCCAGTGCCCACGAAAAACCGTATCGCCGGCCAGGCTGAACTCGCCCAGTTCCAACTCGAGGTCGGCCAGGGCGAGCTGTTGCCAGGCCCCGACAATGGTGAGCAGGGCGAATTGCTGATCGACGGTGTCGGGCCGGGCGGCGCGCAACTGCTCGATCCCGTTCAGCAAATCCGCCATCGCCTCCCGATGGACCGGCGCGGCGATCAATGACAGGCGCGCCATTCCTGGGCCGGTCAGTTGCAGATCAAGTTCAAGGTGAGCGTGGTCTTCGTCCAGCAGTGTCCAGTCCAGGCGCGCCAGCGCCTGGTCCGGATTGAAGCGGTTGCCAAGCCGGTCGACCATCAAAAGGCCGGTCAAGTCCAGAACCACATGCGCGCCGCCATCGACCCGTTGAGTAAAGGTCAGTCCGGCATTGGCGGTCCGGATATCGGGCTCGTAAGCCAGGGTCGTGGTATCGGCGTCGAGCCGGACATCGGTCTGACCGGTCAGACCCAGCTGGCCGGCGACGCGCAAACCATTGTCGGCAAAGTCGGTATGGATCGTGCCCCTCAGATCGACCCAGGCCAGGCCGAAGGGTGGAAAGTGTCGTGCACGCAGGTCTGCAACCAGGTTCTGGTCGGAAACGTCGAGCCGGGTGGAGAACCAGCCCACCTGGTAGCTGGTCTCGGCGGCAGGCGCCGTTTCCGCGAGCCAATCCGGAAGCCAGCCGCGCATAAAGGCGCCGACCAGTGCTGGCATCGCCAGCATCCAGGTGGCGGCCAGCAGCAGGACCAATATAATGAACGCCTTTTTCATGATAAGCAGACCTTGATAGCTGACCACCTGAAGGGGCTTGACCCCGCCTACGCCGAAATGGATCACGAGTTGGCCGCCGGGCTTGTTGCGCTTGAGCTGGAGCTGTCGCCCGGCCAGCGCCGGACCTTGCTCGACTACCTGGCGTTGCTCGGCCGCTGGAACCGCGCCTACAACCTGACTGCCATCACCAGGCCGGAAGAAATGGTAGCACGGCACCTGCTTGACAGCCTCAGCATCTTGCCGTGGCTGACAGGCCAACGTGTTCTCGATTCCGGTACCGGTGCTGGCCTTCCGGGCGTGCCGCTGGCCATCGCCTGCCCCGACCGGGCATTTATCCTGGTTGACAGCAATGGCAAGAAAGTCCGCTTCCTGCGCGAGGTTCGTCGCACGCTGAAGCTTTCCAATATCGAACCGATTCAGGCACGCCTTGAGGCGGTTTCCGTGACGCCGGCACCAGACAGCATCACGGCCCGTGCGCTCGCGCCCCTGGGGCGGCTGGTGGATTGGCACCGCCCCTGGCTGGACTGTGGTGCACGTTTGCTGGCAATGAAGGCCGCACTGGAGGAAAACGAGCTGGCCGAGGTGGCACCGGCGTACAATGTCGACATAATTAATCTGGAGGTGCCAGGGCTCAGCGCTCGTCGCTGCCTGGCAATCGTGACCAAGAAATGACTCAAAGAAAATGCCGCATCGTGGCCGTGACCAACCAGAAAGGCGGGGTGGGCAAGACCACCACCTCGCTGAACCTGGCCGCCGGCCTGGCCGAACTGCGCCGCCGCGTGCTGCTGGTCGACATGGACCCGCAGGGCAACGCATCGACAGGTTGCGGCATCGATATCGACGATGGTCAGGCAACTGTGTGCGAGGTATTGCTGGGTGAGGCCACGGCGGCCCAGTCGGTGGTACGGGTCGAATCCATGGGATTTGACCTGTTGCCGGCCAATGGCGATCTGACCGCCGCCGAAGTGGCGCTGATGGAGCTCGATGATCGCGCCGATGTGCTCAAGAAGGCCCTCAATGAAATTCGCGGCAATTATCACCACATCATCATCGATTGCCCGCCGGCTCTGAACGTCCTGACCCTGAACGCGCTGACCGCGGCCGATGCCGTGCTGATTCCCATGCAATGTGAATACTATGCGCTCGAGGGCCTGACCGCCCTGCTCAACACGATCGAGCAGATTCAGGGCTCGGTCAATCCGGAACTCGAAATCGAAGGCCTGGTGCGCACCATGTACGACATCCGCAATAACCTGTCGGGTGCGGTCTCCAGGCAACTGTCCGAGCATTTCGGGGACAAGCTCTATGGCACCGTGGTGCCGCGAAATGTGCGCGTGGCCGAGGCGCCGAGCTTTGGCCAGTCCGTGATTCACTATGACCGCGAGTCACGAGGCGCGGTGGCTTACATGGGGCTGGCCGGGGAATACCTGCGTCGTGCCGGAGAACGAGTCTGATGGCCAAGAAGAAAGCCCTGGGCCGTAACCTCAACGCGCTGCTCGGCAAGACCCGCGCGATGGCCGAGAAGACCGATCCGAAGGGTGAAGCCTCGGCCCTGCGTGATCTGCCGCTGGATTCGATTCAGCCCGGTCGCTACCAGCCGCGCTCGGCGATGGATCCGGACAAGCTCGAGGAGCTGGCCGAATCGATCCGGGCCCAGGGCCTGGTCCAGCCGATCGTGGTTCGCCCGCTGGCCAAGCCCGGCACCTATGAACTGATCGCTGGCGAGCGTCGCTGGCGCGCCACCCGCATGGTGGGCAAGACCACCATCCCGGCGATTGTGCGCGATGTTCCCGATGAATCGACGCTGGCGCTGGCGCTGATCGAAAACATTCAGCGCGAGAATCTCAACCCGCTTGAAGAAGCCGTGGCGCTCAAGCGCCTGATCGAGGAATTCGATCTCACCCATGGCCAGGCCGCCGAAAGCGTGGGCCGTTCCCGCGTATCGGTTTCCAACCTGTTGCGCCTGCTCGAACTGGCGCCGGAAGTCCGCGAACTGGTCGACCAACGCAAGATCGACATGGGTCATGCGCGGGCGCTGCTCGGACTGGACCGCGCCGACCAGCTTCGCGCCGCCAACCAGGTAGTCAACCTGGAACTGTCGGTACGCCAGACCGAAGCCCTGGTGCGCCGAATGCGCGAAGGCGTGCCGGAGAAAAAGAAAACCGAAACCCGGAAAAGTCCGGACCTCGAGCGCCTCGAGCAGGAACTGACCGAAACCCTGTGTGCCCCCGTCAATGTCCGGCATTCCGCCTCGGGCAAGGGCCAGGTGACGATCCGCTATACCAGCCTGGATGAACTC
>JBLRWT010000324.1:0-3461 GCA_047921095.1 Wenzhouxiangella sp.
GTATCTGGTGTACCTGATAAAAAGAATCGCAATCGCCATTTTGCTGCTTGCCCCGTTGATGGTCGATGTTCATGCAGGCCCTTCCGGGCTCTGGTTGCAGGGTATGGGCACCCAGCAGCGGGTGGAGGCGTTTGCGTTGCAGACGGATGTCGATATCGAAGTGACCGGCATGCTCGCCTACACCACGGTCAGCCGGCGCTTTCTCAATGATGGCGATCAGTGGGCCGAAGGACGCTACCAGTTTCCGTTGCCCGATGACAGCGCGGTCGAGAGTCTGACCATCATGGTCGACGGTCGCCTGATCGAGGGTGAGATCCAGGAACGCGGCCAGGCCCGGGAGACCTTCGACCAGGCCCGATCCGAGGGGCGCTCCGCCGGCCTGGTCACCCAGGAGCGGGCCAACCTGTTCAGCACCAGCATCACCAATATTCCGCCGGGGGCCGAGATCGAGATTCGAATCGGATTTCGCCAGGTCGTCGAGTTCGAGCATGGCCGGTTCAGCCTGCGCTTTCCCACCTCGAGCGCGTTCAAGGCTCTGCGACTGCAGGTCGAGTTGCGGCCCGGAATGGAGCTGGCGTCGATCGAATCAAGCTTCCACCTGGTCGAAACCGATTTCGATGGTGATTCCTGGCTGGTCACGCTGGGTGGCGGATTCGACGATTCACCGCAGGACTTCGAGCTGATCTGGCGCCCGGCCCGCTCGTCGCAGGTTCAGAGCGCAGCGTTCATGCAGCACCTGGGTGGCCTGGATCATGCCCTGCTGATGATGGTGCCGCCGCAGGCCTTCACCAGCCAGAACACGCCCAGAGAGGTGATCATGATCATCGACACCTCGGGTTCCATGCAGGGCGAGCCCATCGTTCAGGCCCGCGACTCGCTGCACTTCGCCCTCGATCGCCTGGGGCCACGGGATCGCTTCAACGTCATTGAGTTCAACCACATCACCCGGCCACTGTTCGGACAACCGATGCCGGCCTCCAATGGGCGGATTGATCAGGCCAGGCTGTTTGTCGATGGCCTGCAGGCCGGTGGTGGCACCGTCATGGGCCCGTCACTGGCCATGGCGATGCGGCCGGTCATTCCGAATGGCTATCTGCGCCAGGTCGTGTTTGTAACCGACGGGTTGATCAGCAACGAAACCGAAATCATCGACCAGATTCGTCGTGACATCGGATACAGCCGCCTGTTCACGGTCGGGATCGGCAATGGCGTCAATAGTCAGTTTCTGCGCGATGGCGCCCGATTCGGGCGTGGCGCCTATACCTATATCGGTGATCTCGACCAGATTCACCAGCGCATGAGCGAGTTGATCAGCCAGCTGACCAGCCCCGTACTGCACGATATTGAATTGCATTGGCCGGAGGGTGCCGAATCTCACCCGGAGCGAATCCCGGATCTGTATACCGGCCAGCCGCTGGTGGTCAGCGCCCGCGGACAAAACCTGAGTGGTGAGTTGCTGGTGTCCGCCATGAGTGATGGGCGGCCGTGGCAGCAGGTCATCCCGCTGGATGCGTTCCAGATCGCGCCCGGGGTTGCGGCGCACTGGGGCCGGTCGGCGATCCAGAGTGAGCTGGACCGGCGCGGACCCGGCGTTGCCATGGATGAGGTTCGCCAGGGCGTACTTGAGTTGGCGCTCGAATATCAACTGCTCAGCCCGTTCACCAGCCTGGTCGCGGTCGACCGCACTCCTGAGCGCAGTCGCCAGGTCGCGCTTCGTCGTCATGACAATGGACATTCCGAGATTCATGCGCGCGGCATGCCGGCGACCGATGGCGGAACCTGGGATTCGCTGATTCGTGGCGTTCTGGCACTGTTGCTGGTGGGTCTGCTCCTCGGTCACAAGCGTCTGAGTCGGGACCCGGACGAGGGAGAGCCGTCGTGACCCGCCATTTGCTGATCGCTGCCCTGCTGGCGACCGGCCTGTGGCAGGTCGGGCAAGGCGCCAGCGTGCAGGCCAAGGCCCTGCTCGGCCAGGCGCTGCTGGAGCGGGCATGGGCTCGCCCCGACGATGGCAACTTGGCCAGCCCCTGGCCGGGCGCGGTCAGTCGCCCGGTGGCCCGAATGCGCGTTCCGCATATGCAGGTTCGGCGGCTGGTGCTGGACGGTGCCGATACACCGGTTCTGGCCTGGGGACCGGGAATGGAAACCGGGCCCCATGGTCACCGCATGATCGCCGCCCACCGCGATACCCATTTTCGATTCCTGGAGCACCTGGATATCGACCATCGGGTCGAGCTCGAGTACCGCGATGGCCTGCATGAGCGCTGGCAGGTGGTTGATCGTCAGGTCGTCGATTCCAGGGTCACTGCGCTGGACATGGGTCTGGCCGAAGACCTGCTGACCCTCATCACCTGCTATCCCTTCGACGCCGCCTCCGCCGGCGGACCCTTGCGCCTCGTGATCACGCTGCGGCCTGAACCCGCGCCGGACATCAGCCCGAGCGTGTGAATCGCATTGCAACCTGAATGGAGACAACAACCATGACAACCCTTTCGATCACCGACCTCAGCAAATCCGCGCGCCTCAGGCTTGGACTCGTAGATAGCCCTGATGACTTCAAGCGCAGATCCGCGAGCAATTCTTTCTCGTTGGTCGGGTTCGGCAGGCAGCCATCGACCTCACCCGAGCGGCAGCCACGACCCTGGTGGTGGGAGCGGCAATCAGCGCCTGGTGAGCGCGATTTGGCAGGCCGTTCTACCGAATCAGGGTCGTAACTGCACCTGCCGCTTCAGGCATGGGATAATTGCTTACTTCAAGGAATGCTGATCGGACAGGCCCCATGACTGAAGTCGTACAGATCCCCATTGCCGTCAAGAGTGGTGAAAAGGTCGTCAAACCCCAGGGTTTCACCGCGATCCGGGATGGCATGAAGGCACGTCCCGGCGTCACGCCCGAACCCATCGGGCGCAAGCCGGGCTGGTTGCGGGCCAAGCTGCCATCCGGCGGCAAGTACGAGGCGGTCAAGCGCAACGTCAACGAGAATCGCCTGGCCACCGTCTGCCAGGAGTCCAAGTGCCCGAATATCGGTGAATGCTGGTCCAACGGCGTGGCGACCATCATGCTGATGGGCGATGTCTGTACCCGCGCGTGTCGCTTTTGCTCGGTCGATACCGGCAATCCACGCGGCTGGCTCGATGCCGAAGAGCCGATCAACGCGGCAGAATCGGTCAGGCTGATGGACCTGAAATATGTCGTGCTGACCTCGGTCGATCGTGATGATCTGGCCGACGGCGGCGCCGGCCACTACGCGGCCTGCGTGCGCGAAATCAAGAAGGTCAACCCGCAGACCGCGGTCGAGGCCCTGACGCCGGATTTCCAGGGCCGGCTGAATGATGTCGAAGTCGTGGTCGATTCCGGGCTCGAAGTCTTCGCCCAGAACGTCGAGACTGTGCGTCGCCTGACCCACCCGGTCCGCGACCCGCGCGCCGGCTACGATCAAACGCTCCGGGTGCTCGCCCATG
>JBLRWT010000325.1:0-3454 GCA_047921095.1 Wenzhouxiangella sp.
GAACCTGGGAGCCGCTCGAGTCGGCCGGTAGCGAGGATCCGCGCTCGCAGGAAGTCACGACGCGAAGCCTGATGAGCCTGTTCGAGCAGTATGTCAAGCTCAGCCGCAAGATTCCTCCGGAGTTGCTGACCACCCTTGCCGGTATCGAAGATGCCAGCCGGCTGGCAGACACCATTGCCGCCCACCTTGGGATCCGCATCGAGGACAAGCAGCAGATCCTCGAGACCGCCTCGGTGATGGAGCGCATGGAACGGCTGATGGCACTGATCGAAGGAGAGATCGATGTGCTCAAGCTGGAAAAGCGCATTCGCGGCCGGGTCAAGACGCAGATGGAGAAAAGCCAGCGCGAGTACTATCTGAATGAGCAGATGAAAGCCATTCAGAAAGAACTGGGCGATCTTGACGAAACCGGCAACGATATGGGCGATCTCGAATCGCGCATCGCCAAGGCCGGTATGCCGAAGGAGGCGCTTGAAAAGGCCAAGAACGAGTTCAACAAGCTCAAGATGATGTCGCCGATGTCGGCCGAGGCGACGGTTGTTCGGAACTACCTGGACTGGATGTTGGCGGTGCCATGGAAAAAGCGCAGCAAGATCCGCAATGACCTGAAGGTCGCCGAATCCATACTAGAGGCCGATCATTTCGGGCTGGAAAAAGTCAAGGAACGCATTCTTGAGTACCTGGCCGTTCAACAGCGCGTCAAGAAACTCAAGGGCCCCATTCTGTGCCTGGTCGGCCCGCCCGGCGTGGGCAAAACGTCTCTGGGCAAATCCATCGCCCGGGCGACCGGACGCGAATTCGTGCGCATGAGCCTGGGTGGCGTACGAGACGAAGCCGAGATCCGTGGCCACCGGCGCACCTACATCGGCTCGATGCCCGGGCGGGTGCTGCAGAACATGAGCAAGGTGGGTACGCGCAATCCGCTGTTCATGCTGGATGAACTGGACAAGATGACCACCGATTTCCGTGGCGATCCGTCGTCCGCCCTGCTGGAGGTTCTCGATCCGGAGCAAAACAATACTTTCGGTGATCATTACCTGGAAGTTGATTTCGACCTGTCCGAGGTCATGTTCCTGGCAACGGCCAATTCGCTCCATATCCCGCCGCCGCTGCTTGACCGCATGGAAATCATCCGCATCCCGGGCTACACCGAGGATGAGAAGGTCGAGATCGCCAAGCGGCACCTGATCGCGAAACAGCAGATCGATCAGCATGGGTTGAAGGAAAAGGAAATTTCGATCAGCGAAACGGCCATCACCGATATCATCCGCTACTACACTCGCGAAGCCGGCGTACGTAGCCTGGAGCGCGAATTGGCCAAGATCTGCCGCAAGGTGGTCAAGGAGTTGAGTCTCGACGACAAACTCGAGCGCCGGCAGGTGACAACCCGCAACCTGGACAAGTACCTCGGGGTGCGGCGTTTTCGTTTCGGCCGGGCCGAGGAGCAGAATGAAATCGGGCAGGTTACCGGTCTCGCGTGGACCGAGGTTGGCGGAGAGTTGCTGCAGATCGAAGCTGCTGCGGTTCCCGGCAAGGGCAAACTGACCCACACCGGCCAACTGGGCAGCGTCATGCAGGAGTCGGTTCAGGCGGCCCTGTCGGTGGTGCGATCGCGCGCTGAGAACCTGGGCATCGCCCTGGACTTCCATCAGAACAGGGATATTCACATCCACGTGCCCGAGGGGGCCACGCCGAAGGACGGGCCCAGTGCCGGCATCGCCATGGTCACCGCGCTGGTTTCGGTCCTGACCAGCGTTCCGGTCCGAGCCGATGTGGCCATGACCGGCGAGATCACGCTGCGCGGTCGGGTGCTCCCCATTGGCGGCTTGAAAGAGAAGTTGCTCGCTGCCCTTCGCGGCGGCATCCGCCTGGTGTTGATCCCCGAGGAAAACGAAAAGGACCTGGTCGAGATTCCTGAGCGAATCAAGAAGGATCTTGAAATTCGACCCGTCAAGTGGATTGACGAGGTTCTTGAGCTTGCCCTGGTGGCGATGCCTCACACGCCGGATGACGAAGACAAGGGTGCCGTTGAGTCCAAGAAAGAGCCTTCGACATCGACCGTCCGGGCGCACTGACGGCCTGGAAAGGCGGGATTTGGCTATTTCCTTCCTTTTTTTACCTTTCTTTCACTATTAATGGCAATTGCAGTTGATGGGGCAGCCCCACTGATATAACATCTTTGGCCAACAGTTGGCTGGCTGCTGCCATGGGGAAGGACAAGTAGCTCTGCGGGGCTGGCCACTGCCACATCCCATCAAGAAACGAATCTGGAGCAAGACAGAATGAATAAAAGCGAATTGGTTGATAGCATTGCGGCTGGCGCAAGCCTGTCCAAGGCAGACGCCCAACGGGCGCTGGATGCCACCATCGAATCGATCTCCAAGGCTCTGAAAAAGGGTGACTCGGTTTCTCTTATCGGGTTC
The DNA here is from genome assembly GCA_047921095.1 of Wenzhouxiangella sp. Taxonomy (GTDB): domain Bacteria; phylum Pseudomonadota; class Gammaproteobacteria; order Xanthomonadales; family Wenzhouxiangellaceae; genus Wenzhouxiangella. Next base: position 2,424 of record JBLRWT010000325.1, read on the forward strand.
GGTACGTTTTCCGTGAAGGAACGCGCTGCCCGCACCGGTCGCAATCCGGCCACCGGGGAGACGATCAAGATCAAGGCATCGAAAACGCCTTCATTTAAGGCTGGTAAAGGCTTCAAAGACGCGATAAAATAAGCGGCTTAGCCCAGGGTGCTTAGCTCAGCTGGGAGAGCATCGCCCTTACAAGGCGAGGGTCGGAGGTTCGAGCCCTCCAGCACCCACCAAGTTTAGGAGTGGTAGTTCAGTTGGTTAGAATACCGGCCTGTCACGCCGGGGGTCGCGGGTTCGAGTCCCGTCCACTCCGCCATAACTCTGCAGGGCGCCCTCGAGGCGCCCTGCTTATATCAGACGAGCGTACTTTGACGCTTCAGGATTCTCAATAGCCCATGCTTCAGTCCATTCGAGATCGTGTTACCGGTGTTGTCGCCATATTCGTACTGGGTCTGCTGGCCGTGCCGTTCCTGTTTTTTGGTGTGGAAAGCTACATCCGGGCGGTACCGCAAGATGCGGTAGCGGTTGTTGGTGATGACGAAATTTCCGTATCTGAGTTTCAGACCAGCTTTGCCCGGTACCGAGCCAACCTGCGCCAGCAGCAGGGTGATGCTTACGACGAAATCGCGACCAATCAGCCGATCGTCCGCCGTGAACACCTGGAAGACCTGATCGATCAACTATTGCTGCGCCAGCATGCCGAGGATCTTGGCCTTGCCGTCACTGAAGGCACGCTCTCCCGGGTCATCCAGGAAATACCGAGCTTCCAGGTCGATGGCCGATTTGATCCAGAGCTCTATCGACAGTTGCTGCGCGGTACCGGACGCACGCCCCGGGGCTTTGAGCAGGAGCTGCGAGAGGATCTGATGGTCAACGCCATCCCCTCTTCGCTGGCGGCATCGACCATTGTGACCGAGTCGGAGATCGACCGGTTCATCGCCCTGCAGCAAGAGCAGCGCCAGGTCAGCTTCATTGAAGTGGCTTACGACGAGTTCGTCGACCAGATTGAAGTCACCGATGCCGATATCGAGACTGACTACCAG
>JBLRWT010000326.1:0-3445 GCA_047921095.1 Wenzhouxiangella sp.
GGCATGGTCATACCGACCACCCCTTGCGCCGTCGCGGGCGCTCGAGCTCTTCGTGCTTGAGTTCCCAGTCAATGCGCAATATGACCGCAACGGCAATCAGCGTCATGATCAAGCTGGAGCCACCAGCCGAAATCAGCGGCAGGGTCAGTCCCTTGGTCGGCAGCATGCCCAGATTGACCCCGATGCTCACCAGTGCCTGGATGCCGATCCAGAGTCCGATACCCCAGGCCAGATAGGCCGCGAACGGCTTCTCCATTCTCAAGGCCTTCAGACCGATGCGGAAGATCTGACCGACCAGCAGCGAAAACAGCACCAGGACCAGGAGGATGCCGATCAACCCGAACTCCTCGGCAAGCACCGCGAATACAAAATCGGTATGCGCTTCGGGCAGGTAATAGAGCTTCTGCACACTGGCGCCAAGCCCGACCCCGGTCAGCTGTCCGCGGCCCACCGCGATGAGAGCCTGGGTCAGCTGGAAACCGGCATTGAATGGATCGGCCCAGGGGTCGACGAAGGTCATGACCCGTTGCAGGCGATAGGGTTCGAGTGCGGCAAAGCCGAACAGTGGCAGACTGCACGCACCGAGCACGAACATGTGCTTCCAGGCCGCGCCAGCCAGCCAGACCATGCCGCCGACGATGGCCACCATGACCACGGCCGAACCCATGTCCGGCTGCATCAACAGGATTCCGGCCATCAAGGCGACGGCGATCAGCGGCTTGAGCGTGTCGAAAAAGCGTCCACGGTGCAGTTCGGGCCGGCGCGCCAGGTAGCCGGCGACAAAGATGATGGCCAACAGCTTGGCCGCCTCGACTACCTGGAAACGGGCGATGCCCAGATTGACCCAGCGGCTCGAGCCATTGACTTCGTGACCCAGCACCGGAACAAATGGCAGCAGCAGGACGATCAACGCCAGCGGCAGGCAAAGCTTTGACAAGAACTCAAGTTGACCGATGGCGACCAGGCGCATGGCCAGCGCCAGGCTCAGCCCGGCGGCCAGGTAGACGATATGGCGGTTCAGATAATGCCAACTGGATACCGCGTAGCCTTCGGCCACCGCCATTGAAGTGGACGCCACCATCACGATACCGATCGCGACCAGCGCGACCGTGGTGATGACCACGGTGGCGTCCAGACCAACGGCACGGGGCGCATCGCCCCAGCGGTAGGCCTGTTTCCTGGATTGACGTGTGGAATGTCGGGCGGCGGCAGGCATGGCGATCAGCGAATTTTCATGGTGGCCAGACTGGCCAGAACCAGCATGACGGCGATGATCCAGAAGCGCACGATCACCTTCGGCTCGGGCCAGCCCTTGAGCTCGAAGTGATGGTGAATCGGGGCCATGCGGAAAATCCGCTTGCCCGTCAGCTTGAACGAGGCGACCTGCAGAATGACCGACAGGGTCTCGATGACGAAGATTCCGGCCATGATCACGAACACCAGTTCCTGGCGCACGGCCACGGCGATCAGCCCCAGCGCCGCGCCGACGCTCAATGCGCCGATATCACCCATGAAGACCTGGGCCGGGTAGGTGTTGAACCACAGAAAGCCCAGGCCGGCCCCACCCAGCGCGGCGCAGAAGATCGCCAGTTCACCAACACCCGGAACGTAGGGCATGCCGAGATAGTTGGCGATGATGGTGTTGCCGGTGGCGTAGGCGAAAATGCCCAGCCCGGCAGCGACGAAAACCGCCGGCATGATGGCCAGACCGTCCAGGCCATCAGTGAGGTTGACGGCGTTGGATGCGCCGACAACCACGAAATAGGTCAGGACGATAAAGCCCAGGCCCAGTGGAATGGCAATGTCCTTGAAAAACGGCACGAACAACTGGGTATTGGCAGGCACATCGGCGCTGTAATAAAGGAATATGCCCACCGCCAGCGCGGCAATTGACTGCATCAGGTATTTGGCGCCGGCCGAAAGGCCACGACTGTCGCGATATTTGAGCTTGCGGAAATCATCGAGGAAGCCAATGCCGCCAAACGCCAGGGTGACAAACAACACGGTCCAGACATAGCGGTTGGTCAGATCGCTCCACAACAGGGTGCTTGCAACCAGTGCGACCAGAATCATCGCGCCACCCATGGTCGGCGTGCCGGCCTTGGCCTGGTGGCTTTCCGGGCCCAGGTCGCGGATCGGCTGGCCATACTGGCGCTGGGTCATCTGGCGGATGAAGAACGGCCCGATCAATAGCGAAATGGCCATCGCCGTCATGGCCGCCATGATGGTGCGAAAGGTGATGAACCCGAACAGCGCCATGCCGCGCGCTACCCATTGCTCGAACAGCCAGACCAGCATCAGTCTTTCTCCCCAATCAGTACCTGAACAATGCGCTCCATGCGCATCGAACGTGAACCCTTGACCAGGCAGTTGACACCCGAATGCAGCGCATCGTCCAGAGCCTCGATCAGTTCTTCATGGGACTCGAAATGCTCGCCGCCCGAGCCAAATGCATCGACCGTGGCGCGGCTGCTGGGGCCTATGGCGAACAGGCGGCGGACGCCAAGATCACGCGCATTCCGCCCCATCTCGGCATGCAGCTTCCTGCTCTCCGGCCCCAGTTCGGCCATATCGCCCATGACCAGCCAGCACTCGCCAGCCAGGTTGACCGCGACCTGGAGCCCGGCGTACAGCGATGCCGGGTTGGCGTTGTAGCTATCGTCGATCAGGCAGGCGCCGGACCGATGGTGATGAGTCTGGAAGCGGCCCGGCAGGCTTTGCAGATGGTTCAGCGCCGCAGCGATGTCAGTCAGGGACAACCCGAGATGCGTGCCCACGGCCGTTGCCGCGAGGGCATTGAGCAGATTGTGCTTGCCAGGCAGGTTCAGGTTCAGATCCACAGTTCCGGCCGGGGCTTCGATCCGGGCGGCGCCATTGAGCGCCACACCGCGAAAATCGGCCTGCTCGCCCAAACCGAAGCTCACGGATCGGCAGTGAGCGGCCATGTCTTGCCACAGGCCATGGAAGTTGTCATCAGAGTTGATCACCGCCATCCCGTCAGCCGGTAACGCCGCGAACATCTCACCCTTGGTCCGGGCCACGCCCTCCAGACTGCCGAAACCTTCCAGGTGCGCAGGTGCAGCATTGGTCACAACTCCAATGTGCGGGCGAGCGAGGTCAGCAAGGTAGCGGATATCACCTGAACGGCTGGCACCCATTTCCAGCACCGCGTAGCGGTGGGAGGTGTTCAGTCGCGACAGCGTGAGGGGCAGGCCAATTTCGTTGTTGTAGTTACCCTGGGTGGATAGCGTCGGCGCGCGTGCCGACAGGATGGCAGTGATCATTTCCTTGACCGTGGTCTTGCCGTTCGAACCGGTGATGCCAATCACGGTGATATCCAGGCGCCTGCGCCAGCCAGCGGCAACCAGGCCCATGGCGATCAGCGTGTCTGCAACCTGGACCTGGGGCAACGGGTGATCGATCGGGCGCGAGACCAGGGCACCGG
>JBLRWT010000327.1:0-3443 GCA_047921095.1 Wenzhouxiangella sp.
CAAGATGGGTGCATCAGGATCGCTGGTCTCAGAGCATTCCGCAAGAAAAGGTTGAAGGGCTGTGAGCAAGGATTCGAGATATGCTCAATGAACAGATCAACCAGATTGAGGCCGAAATCGACAAGGATGCTGCGCCGGTCAAGCAAAGCAATCACAGTGCGGTTGGTGTTGGCTGGTTCTATTGGGAGGATCCCGACAAGGCGTCCTGAGTCACGTTCAACTTTGAATGCACACAGGCCACTGAGTGGGGCCGCCAGTCGCACTTCCGGTGCGAAAAGCGACCTGGGCAGTGGTTGACAACAACCCCGGCATCTCACAGGTGCCGGGGTTTTTTCATGCACCAATTCAGACGAGCGCCGGCTTGTGGAGGGCGACGGCTGCGATACAGACAAAGGTGATCAGCGCGCCCAGGTACAGGATGATCGCCGTGCCCCGACTGCGGGTGCGGAAAGCGCCAATGCCGAGCCCGATATAGACCAGTACGAGCATCATCTTCAGGCCAAACCACGACAACAGTGCATAGCGCATTTGCACCCAGAGTGCGATTCCCGAGAGCAGCAGCAGGGTGTCAACCAGGTGCGGGCCGAAGCGAACCATCGGGTTGACCAGCGGGCGATTCAGCACCAGGCGGATGTAGCCGCGCAGGCCAAAGCCGATCCCGCTGATCAGGGCCAGCACGATATGAAGGTTTTTCAGCAGGATATAGATACTCAAGGCGTCTGGCTCTCCCTTGGGGTAGAGAATCCTCGGGCCGGTCCGGATTCTTCTTTGGTGTGTTGTGGATTACTGCAAGTTGCGGGTGCGACGGCAGCGGCCCAAGTCTACCAGCCCTGGCAACGTTCCAGCCATCGGGTGTTGGTCGATGAATCGCCAAGCAGCCAGAAACCGTCATGCTGGCCGGCTGTCGCGCAGGCGTGATTGGGGAGGATGCGCACACGGGCGCCAATCGGAAATTGCTCGGGATCAAGCCCTTCCCTGTCGGCGCGCCCGATCAGGCCATGTTCCTGGTTCGTGCCGGTGACGATGATCTCACCCAGGTCTGACCCATCGATACCCCGGACAAGGCCGTAGCCACGGTCTTTGGCCTGGCTGGCCGTGCCCCGGTCGCGCGAGAGCGCCATCCAGCCGGCATCAACAATCACCTCGCCCGAAGAGGGACGATGGCCGATCACTTCCGCCAGGACACACAGGGCGACCTGGTCTTCGGTGCAGACGCCAAGCCCGACCATGACCAGATCGTGAAACACATGGACACCGGCGCGAACCTCGGTGACGCCCTCGAGATCTTCGGCAAAGCTGGCCGTTGGCGTGGAGCCGACACTGACCACCGTTGCCGGGTGACCAGCGTCGACCAGGGTTTTGAATGCCTGGACGGCGACATCGCGTTCCCGTGCGGCCATGTTGCGGATACAGCCCGTGTCGCGACAATTGTAGGAACCGCCGGCATGCACCATGACACCGGCGACCTCGCAGTCAGCATCACTCAGAATAGCCGCGGCCTCGAGCAGTTCAGGCGCTGATGGCTGAAAGCCGGCCCGCTGTCCATCGGCGTCAACTTCAAGCAGCACCCGGAAGCGCTGCTGAAACTGGCGCGCCGCCGATGCAACCGCCCGGGCTGTATCAACGTGGTCCAGAACGAGCGTGAGCTTCATTCCCTGGTCAAGCCGCTCGGCAACACCCGGGAGCTTGCCCGGGGCGATACCCACGGCATACAGCAAGTCGCTGATGCCGTGACCAAAAAAGTAATCTGCCTCGGCCAGGGTCGAAACCGCAGCGCCGCCGGGCTGGCCATCGAGCATGAGGCGGGCGATGTCAATGTTCTTGCAGGTTTTCAGATGCGGTCTCAGGGGCACGCCAAGCTCGGCCAGTCGACCTGACAGCCGATTGATATTCGATCGCATGCGGCCTTCATCCACTAGCAGGCAAGGGGTGGTGAGTCGAGCATTGTTGGCGGTCATGGGTAGATCACTTATCGGAAAATATCGTTGCAGAAATGCGAAATGCGAATATCTGCTAGTTTAGATGCAAGCGTATACAAGGATGTGCCTGTGAGCGTTGACAAGAGCCTTGAGGAAGTCGTGGAAGAGGCGCTGAGGCGCCTGGGCAACCACATTGTGCTGGGTTTGCCGCTGGGGTTGGGCAAGCCGAATCGTCTGGTCAACGCATTCTACCAGCGCGCCCGGCAGGATCCGAAAATCCGCCTCGATATCGTTACTGCACTCAGCCTGGACATCCCGCAATCCGGCCACTGGCTGCAGGCGCGACTGATGGACCCGGTCGTCGAGCGTCTGTTCGGCACCGATTACCCGCGCCTGGACTACGTGGTCGACCTCGAGGCCGATCAATTGCCCGATAATGTTCTGTTGACCGAATTCTACTTTCAGTCGGGCGCCGCACTTGGCAAGCCGGCCATGCAGCGCCACTACGTTTCCTCGAACTACACCCATGTGGCCCGCGACCTGGTCGACCGCGGCATCAACCTGACCTTGCAGCTGATTGCCGGCCCCGAGCAGGGCAATTACAGCCTGTCGTCGAATTCCGACGTGACCCTGGATCTCAAGCGCCTGTTGCGGAACGTTGACCGGGATACGATGACCCTCGGTCAGGTCCATCCGGATCTGCCATTCATGCATGGCGATGCCGTGGTGGATGCTGATTTCTTCGACCAGGTCATCGAGACTGACCCTCGACAAAGACTGTTCGGCTTGCCGCGCATGCCGGTATCACTGCAGGACTTTGCCGTCGGCTTCCACGCCTCGCGGCTGCTTGCCGATGGGGGGACGCTGCAGATCGGCATCGGGTCCCTGAGTGATGCGCTGGTCCACAGCCTGATCCTTCGTCACGGTGACAATGAGCGTTACCGCCGGATCATCGAAAAGCTCGATCCGGAAATGCTGGCCATCGAAGAGCATGGCGTCTTCGAACAGGGCCTGTACGGTGCCAGTGAAATGTTTCTGGACGGTTTCATGCATTTGTACCAGGCCGGTATTCTCAAACGTGAAGTCTTCGATGACCTGGACCTTCAGGAGCGGGCCAATGCCGGCGAAGCACTTGAACAGGCAGGACAAGGGGCGGTGATGGATGGCGGGTTCTTCCTCGGGACCAGTGGTTTCTACAAGTTTTTGCGCGAACTGGACGAAACCGAGCGGCCGCGCTTCCGCATGCATGGGGTAGGCCGGATCAACCAGCTGTATGGGGGCAACGAAGCGCTCGATATCGCGCAGCGAAGACATGCACGGTTCATCAACACCTGCATGATGGTCACGGCGACCGGAGCGGCGGTTTCCGACGGCCTCAAGGACCACCAGGTTGTTTCCGGGGTGGGCGGGCAGTACAACTTCGTGGCGATGGCGCATGCGCTGGAGGACGGCCGCTCCGTGCTGATGCTGCGCAGCACGCGGGAGAGCGGCGGCACGACGCGCTCGAACATCGTCTGGGAGTAT
>JBLRWT010000328.1:0-3432 GCA_047921095.1 Wenzhouxiangella sp.
ATCATCACCGCGGCCGACGACCCGATCATCCCGGTCGCCGATTTTTATGAACTACCCAAATCACCGGCGCTGGAACTCGACGTACTGTCCCGTGGCGGCCACTGCGGTTTCATCGAGAACTGGCGCATGGACAGCTGGATCGAACAACGACTCATCCAGGAACTCTGGCCGCTCACCCGCAAATGAAATGGCAAAAAGCGAAAGGCACTAACCGCGAAGACGCAAAGAGCGCGAAGAAAAAACCTGGGAAGAGCCTTTACCGGTAAAGCGGCCGAGCCCAGGCTCCAGGTCCGCTGTCGCTGAGCAATCGAAAAAGATCTTTCTGGTTTTCCTTCGCGCCCTTCGCGTCTTCGCGGTTAGTCTGCTCTAATTCTTGCAAACTTCCACTTTTTCCCTACACCCGATAAGCGATTGCTTTCATCAGTCCGGCCGTCAAGGCCATCAGGCCCTGCACGGGTGCCGGCAGCGTGCGGGCGCCCTGGTTGGCGGCCATGTCGGCGTGGCGGGCTTCGTCTTCCTTCATGCGCTCGACGATGGCGCGCGAGCGCTGGTCCTGCGGGGGCAGGGTGTTGAGGTGGGATTCAAGATGGGCTTCGACCTGGCGTTCGGTGGCTTCGACAAAACCCAGGCTCCAGGCGTCTCCGGCCAGTCCAGCGACCGCGCCGATCGAAAACGAGCCGGCATACCACAGCGGGTTGAGCAGGCTCGGACGGCTGTCGAGCTGGTCCAGGCGTTCGGCGCACCAGGCCAGGTGATCCTCCTCCTCGCGGGCGGCTTCGGCCATTTCCGTGCGTACCCGTTCGGAACGCGCGGTGGCCGCCTGGCCGGCATACAAGGCCTGGGCGCAGACTTCGCCGGTGTGGTTGATGCGCATCAGCCCGGCGGTGTCGCGGCGTTCGGCCTCCGTCAGTTCGGCATCATTCAGGCCGGCGGCGGGCGAGGGTGCCGTTCCGGTCGGCGCCGGCCCGAGAGCGACCCGCAGCGCCTGGTCGGCGTGGTCGAGCCATTGATCGATGAACGTGAGGTTGCGCACGGTTCCAAACCTGTCTTGAACTGCTATCGGCTTATTGTAGGTGTTTCCCCGCCTGATCTGAATCATTGGCGTCTGTATAATCCATTGCACAACAAAACCCCGGATCAACAACATGACTGCAAGACTGCTTTGCGGCCTGCTCGTGCTCGGGCTGGCGACGCCCACCCTGGCCGATTTCAGCGGCAAGGGCGAGCTTGGCCTGGTCTTTGCCCGCGGCAACAGCGAAACGGAAACCGGCAACGCCCGCTTTGACCTGATCTACCAGGAGGAGCGCTGGACCAACGAGAGCAATCTGAGCGCGGTTTACGCCAGGGATAGTGGCGAAACCAGCGCCAATCGCTTTGTGCTGGCCAACAAGACTGATTACAGCCTGGATGAGGAAAGCTACGTCCTGGGCGCGTTGCGCTATGACCGCGACCAATTCTCCACCTTCCGTTTCCAGTCCACCGTGTCGGTGGGCTACGGTCGCAAATTGATCGACACCGAGCGCCATAACCTGAAGGCGGAAATCGGCCCCGGTTTCCGCTTCGCCGAGATTCGGGATACCGGCGAATCGGAGAACGAGATCATTGGCCGCGGCTTTGCCGAGTACGCCTGGACAATTTCGGAAACGACCACCCTGACCAACCGGACCCTGGTCGAGTCGGGTTCCGACAACACCTTTGTAGAGAATATTCTGGGCCTGACCCTGGCCATCAACAGTCGGCTGGCGCTCCAGACCGGCTTTACCGTGCGCCACAACACCGATGTCGATCCGGCGCGCAAGAAAACCGATACGCTCACCACCGTGAACCTGGTCTACAACTTCGGCGCCAAATAGCCGCCGTTGCGCAGGCGCGGTACACTGGGTTGACCGATTGTGAGTTGACAATATTTGCCGATGACGACCGAAGCCGTGAGCTACTACCGCCAGCACCTGTTCTTCTGCACCAACGTCCGTCCGGATGGGGCCGAGCGGCCCTCCTGCGGCCAGTGCGATTCGGCCCGGATGCGGGCCTACGTCAAGTCGCGGGTGAAGAAACTGGGCCTGGCCGGACCCGGCAGCGTCCGCGTCAACACCGCCGGTTGCCTCGACCGCTGCGAAGAAGGGCCCTGCCTGGTCGTCTACCCCGACGGCGTGTGGTACACCTACGTCGATGAGTCCGATCTCGACGAAATCATTACCTCCCACGTGGTCGGCGGCAAGCCGGTCGAGCGCCTTCGCCTGCCAGACCGCTGAACCTCTTGCGGCGCAGTTCCCTTTCCTGTAAAATTCCCGCTCTTTCGCGCAGCAATCTTCGAAGCGAGCTTTGAACATATGAAAACTTACAGCGCCCGACCGCAGGACGTCCGCCGCCAGTGGCATCTCGTTGATGCCGACGGCAAAACCCTGGGCCGCCTGGCCACTGAAATTGCCCGCCGTCTGCGTGGCAAGCACAAGCCGGAATACACGCCGCACATTGACACCGGCGACTACGTGGTGGTGATCAACGCCGAAAAGATCCACGTCACCGGCAACAAGATGAACGACAAGATGTATCACCATCACACCGGTTACATCGGCAACCTGAAGTCGGTCAACCTGGCAGGCCTGCTCGCCCGCAAGCCGGAGCGCGTGCTCCAGAAAGCGGTCAAGGGCATGATGCCCAAGGGCCCGCTCGGCCGCGATATGTTCGCCAAGCTCAAGATCTACGCCGGCCCCGAACATCCGCATGTGGCCCAGCAGCCGCAGGCCCTGGAACTGTAGTCAATGATCAACAAGGATCAACAAGACAATGGCAACTGAACAATATTACGCAACCGGACGCCGCAAGACCTCGGCCGCACGGGTTTTCCTGCGCCGCGGCACCGGCCAGATCACGATCAACCGCAAGCCGCTGGAAGAATTCTTCGGCCGCAAGACCGCCCAGATGATCGTGCGCCAGCCGCTCGAACTGGTTGAACTGATGGACAAGTTCGACGTCAATGTGACAGTGAAAGGTGGTGGCACCACCGGCCAGGCCGGCGCCATTCGCCTGGGTCTCGCCCGCGCCCTGATGGAGTATGACGAGGAGCTTCGCAGCCCGCTGCGCAAGGCCGGCTTCGTCACCCGCGACGCCCGCGCCGTCGAACGAAAGAAAGTCGGCCTGCGCAAGGCCCGCAAGGCAACCCAGTACTCGAAGCGCTGATCCAGCGCTTCCAGGTACCAACGATCCACTGGGGGATCGTCTAGTGGTAGGACTACGGACTCTGACTCCGTCAGCGGGGGTTCGAATCCCTCTCCATCCGAACCTTGGCGTCGGGTTTGGGGGGAGCTGCGCGGGCGCGCAGGGAGTCTCCTGGGAGGACTGGTCCTGTCCACGGGGGCAGCCTACCTGCAGGGAGAGGCCCTGCTCACCCTCTATCTGGGAGCCCTGCCTGCGCCTCTCCCCCCTGTGCTG
>JBLRWT010000329.1:0-3426 GCA_047921095.1 Wenzhouxiangella sp.
GTTGTTGCTGCCGGCCGCGTGGGGTCGGCCTGCTCGGATGGCCGGAGGTCTTGCGCACGCCCGGGCCACACCGGCGGTAACTCTGTCTGATTCGTGATTGGGCAATTTCGCAGGCTGAGATTGGAATATTCGGGCAAGAAACATAATGAATATCAATTAAACCTTCAAAAATTGTGATATTCTCCTCACCCCGTTGGGTCGAGCTGCAATTATTGTGACAAAGCGCCCGGCTTTCCATCGTAAATCCAGGTAAAACCCGCCATACTGTCAGGTAGCCAAAAGTAGCTACATTTAAAAAGGGGAACCAAATGCACGTGCTTGTTACCGGAGGCGCCGGATTCATCGGCTCGCACCTTGTTGATCTTCACCTGGCCCGAGGGCACAAGGTGCACGTGGTCGATGACCTGAGCACTGGCGATCCGGCCAATGTCGAGCGCCACGCCGACAACCCGCTGTTCAAGTTCGATCACGCCGATCTGTTGACTTTCGACCGCATTCATGAGGTCTCGGCCTGGGCTGACCGGATTTACCACCTGGCGGCTGTAGTCGGGGTGTTCCGTGTGCTGCAGGATCCGACCGCCGTGCTGGCCAGCAATATAGCGGCGTGTGAGCGCCTGCTGCGCGCGGTGGCGGTGGCCAACTGGAAGCCGGAGGTGGTGATTGCATCGAGCTCGGAAGTTTATGGTCACCGCAACGACGATAACCTGTGCGAGACCGATGAGCTGATCATCACTTCCGGCCTGAATCCGCGCTGGAGCTACTCGACCAGCAAGATCGCCGACGAAGCGCTGGGCGTTGCTTTTGCGCACAAGTACGGCATCCCGATCACCTTGATCCGTCTCTTCAATACCGTCGGGCCGCGCCAACGCGGCAAGTACGGGATGGTGGTGCCCCGCTTCGTCAGGCAGGCCGTGGCAGGTGAGCCGGTGACCGTATTCGGTGACGGCCAGCAGAGCCGAAGTTTCTGTGATGTGCGCGATACGGTGCATTTTCTGGACCAGCTTGCCAGCCGCTCGCACGAGGGTATCGAGGTGGTCAACGTCGGCAATGATCGCGAAATCAGCATTCTTGATCTGGCCAAGCTGGTAATCGAGCGTTCCGGCAGCGATTCGAAGATAGATTTCATCGACTACAAGACAGCCTATGGTGAGCCATACGAAGATATCCGGCGACGTCATCCGAACCTGGGCCTGTTGAAGTCCCTGGTCGGGCACCGGCACGGCTATGCGCTGGAAGACACTATTGACGATCTGGTAGCGGCAGCTCGCGAGAAACAGGGAGAAATGAATCATGGCGACAATGCCATACTTCGTTCTCAGTCCGGCTACGGTACTTAGCCTGATCGGGTTGCTTCGCGGCCCGGATCGTACAGTCCCAACACCGTCTGAGGATTGGCGCAAGGCCAGGGTCAACGTCGTGATTCCGGCGCTGAACGAGGCCGAGAACATCGTCCATTGCCTGGCTTCGGTGGCGCGTCAGACCATGCGGCCCGAGCGTGTCTGGGTCATTGACGACGGCAGTACCGACGGCACGATCGAGGAAGCCGAAGCTTTCGGCAAGCATGTCGGGTTGCCGCTGACGGTGATCAAGCGTGCCAGCCCGATCGGCAAGACGCCCACGATCAAGCGCCAGGCGCGAGAGACCGATTGCGACGTCGAGTTCATTCTTGACGGCGATACCTTTCTTGAATCGGAAAACTACATCGCGCGCACGGTCGAGGAACTGTACAAGGGTGCCGGCGTTGCCAGCGCCTGCGGCACCATTCTGCCGATGCGCGGCAGGGACCGCGCCCGGCTGATGCAGACCCCGGAGTTCACGGGTTTCATCGAGGACAACAAGTGGGCTGACGTGACCGACAGCCGCGGGCCGCTGAGGCGCTTCGCCCACGGGCTGACCAACATGTATCGCGAGTGCCTGTATTACTACCTGCAGCGTTTTGTTTACCACGGTCAGGTGGTGTTCTTCGGCGGCATTACCAACCCGGTCGGCTGCGCGGTTGCCTACCGGCGTAAATTCGTCGAGGACCTGTTCGACAAGTACGAGCCGATCTTCGGCGATGACCTGACCAATTCCGAGGACATCTTCATCGGCTTCGCTCTGGTCAACGAGGGTTATCGCAACACCCAGTTGACCGACGTCTATGCGCGCTCACGCGAGCCGGAAATCCAGAATCTCAGGCGCCAGACCTACCTGTGGTCGTCGTCGTTCCTGCAAAGCTGCTATTACTTCGACCCTTTGCTGCGAAGTCCTTTCAAGGCATGGAAACGTCGCCAGAAGGCGAAGGCCGAGACCAGCGGCAAGGAAGGCGAGGAGATCCAGCAGAAACGCAAGATCAAGGAAGCCTATCGCCAGCCGTTCGGCAACGAATACACCAGGGAATACGGTCGTCCGCTGGGTTGGGTGTACTTTCTGTCTGCAATCGAGAAGATCGGATTCCCGACCGCCTTGCTGATCATGGCCATCCTGCACCTGTGGGAGCCGCTGCTGATCACGGTTGCTGCCGAGACCCTGATTGCCATCACGCTGCTGGGCATTGCCGCACCGCGCAGAAAGACCCGGTTGATGCTCAAGGGTCTGATCACCACCCCGATCCGCTACCTGATGCTGATGAACGACCTGATTACCATCACTCGCTTCACGGTCGATCTGTGGATCACCCGAAACCGGAAGTGGCGAAAATGAAGATCTGGCGAATATCCATGTCGATCCTGTTGCTGCTCTCGGCCGCGGTCCAGGCTCAGAACTATGAGCAGGCGCGAGCTGCCGAGGAGCATGAGAACTGGAACGAGGCCATCCGGCTCTACCAGCTTGCCGTGCAGGAAGACCCCGGCAACCTGAGCGCGTGGTTGCGCATGTCGGATGTCTACGCACGCATCGAGGAGTGGAGCGAAGCCGGCGAGGCGCTGCGCGAGGCAGGCCGTCATCACCCGGACGAGGCTGACGTGTTCTACCGGGGAGCGCGTGCGTTCGCCGAGGCCGAGCAACCGGAGCCGGGCCTGGAAATGGCGCAGCGTGCCGTGGAGCTGGAACCCGACAACCCCGATTATTTGGAGGCCCGCGGCAACCTGGCCGGCTGGCTGGGCCAGGGTGAACTGGCGATCGAATCCTTCGAACGCGCCCTCGCGGCCAGCCCGGGGCGCACCTGGGTGCTCTTGTCGCTGGGCTTGCAAAAGGCCTGGGCGGGCGAGCTTGATGAAGGCGCAAGCCTGGTACGTCAATACCTTCAAACCCATCCCGAGCGCATCGATGCCATGCTTCATCTGGTCGATTTCGAAATCTGGCGCGGCAACTATTCCGGGGCTTTCCATGTGCTGGAGGATTACCGCGAGCTGGCTGGTGAGGATCGGGCCTACCGGGCCAAGCGTGCGCGCATCATGGCTTGGTCGGGGCAGCGTGACGATGCGATGGCGATGCTGGACCCGCTGC
>JBLRWT010000330.1:0-3424 GCA_047921095.1 Wenzhouxiangella sp.
TCTGGCAATCTTCGCAGTCGCCGCACCGCGCGTTGCCACTGCCACCAGTCTTGGTGCCCTGCTGATCATTGCCAGCCAGGCGTCGGCGTTTGCCGACAATGTCGAACGCATGACGTTCGTTACTGTTTCGGGCATGGTGATCCTGTTCGCCATGATCTTTGCGACCCGGACGCAAAAGCAACACGAGCTGCTTCGGCAGCTGGCCTCGATCGACCCGTTGACTGGCGCGGCCAATCGCCGGGCGATGAAAACCGATTTGATGGCGGCCACCAGCGGCTTTCACAACAACAATCAGCCCTATGCCCTGGCGATCATCGATATCGATCACTTCAAGCAGGTCAATGATATCCATGGTCATGAAGCTGGAGATGATGTGCTGGTCGAGCTGGTATCCCTGGTTCAGGAAGTGATTCGCCGCGGCGACAAACTGTACCGCCTGGGTGGCGAGGAATTCGTCCTGCTGTATTCCTGCACGGATGATGAGGGGCTGATCTTGGCTACCGACAAGGTCCAGAGCGCTATACGCGAGCGCTTGCGGGGGCCGTCCGGCGCGGTGACCGTCTCCATCGGCGCGACCGCTCTGGACTTCGGGGAAGATTGGTCGCGCTGGTTGGCACGGGCTGACCAGGCCCTCTATCAGGCCAAGCATCGCGGCCGGGATCAAACCGTCATCGCGCCATTGAAGGACGCCTGAGGCGCAAAGCCGGGGCACTGGAAGGCCGGATTGCGGTCTCAAGGAGCCATGAACATCTACGAACAGATTCCCAACCCTGGACTGATGGCCGATATCGTGCTGGTCGCGCACGCTTTGATCGTGGTCTTCGTGATCGTGGGCCAGGCGCTGATCCTGATCGGCTGGGCCCGCGGTTGGCACTGGGTTCGCAATTTCTGGTTCCGACTCGCCCACCTGGTGACGATCGGCATCGTGGTCGCTCAGGCCTGGCTGGGGCGCCTGTGCCCGCTGACGATCTGGGAGCAGGAACTGCGCCGGGCGGCTGGCCAGGCTTTTTACCAGCAGTCGTTCATCGAGTACTGGCTGGCGGAAGTCCTTTACCTGGACCTGCCCTGGTGGGCATTCGTGACTGCCTATACCGTGTTCGGTCTGCTGGTGCTGCTGACCTGGTGGCGGGTGCCGCCCAAATGGCCAGCCTCAGGTACCGCAAAAGGTATGCCGGACTCGCTCGTGGGGTTCGGGCGGCAATGACAGGTGGCTGAATTCCGGCTGGTCCTGGTAGGGTCGGGCCAGTACCCGGTTGAGCTCTCGCATCGGGCCGAAGTCGAGTTGCTCGATCGATGCATCCACGGCCCGCTGGGCCAGGTGGTTGCGCAGGATGAACGCCGGGTTGACCGATTCCATGGCCTGTCTGCGTTCAGAATCGGAGCGTTGTTCACCCGCCAGGCGCTGGCGCCACGTCCGAGCCCACTGATCAAAGGCCTCGGGCTGGTCGAATAGTTCACGCACGAAACCATCATCATCGCCATGCCCTTTTGGCAAAGCGCTCAGGCGGCGAAAGGTCAGGGTCATGTCGGCGTTGTTTCCGGCCATGCGATCAAGCAGATCAAGTGCCAGTTCGGCATCGCCGTCGCGCGAGGCGGCCAGCCCGATCTTGGCGGCCAGGCCGGCATCGAATGCCGCCGTAAAACGGTCGGGAAAACGTCCCAGGATGTCGTCGGCGACTTCGAGCGCGGCTTGCTCGTCATCGGCCAACAGGCCGAGCAGGCATTCGGCCAGTCGGGCCAGATTCCAGTGGGCGATGCCGGGCTGTTGATTCCAGGCGTAACGGCCGCGCCGATCAATGTAGCTGTAGACCGTGGCCGGATCGAAGGCGTCGATGTAACCAAAGGGCCCGTAGTCGATTGTTTCACCGACGACCGAGCTGTTATCGGTGTTCATGACACCGTGAACGAAGCCGACCAGCATCCATGATGCGACCAGATTGGCGGTTCGGGTCAAAACCGCATCAAGAAGTGCCCGGTAAGGCTGGTCGCTTTGAACCAGTTCCGGATAGTGGCGATCGATCACGTAGTCGGCCAGCCTGCGGACGGCCTCCGGCTGGTTGTTGCGGGCAAAGTATTCGAAGGTCCCGATCCTGACATGGCTGGTTGCCACACGGCACAGGATGCCACCGGGTTCCGGTCGCTCGCGCATCACCTGCTCACCGGTGGCCACTGCCCCCAGCGCCCGCGTGGTGGGAATGCCCAGCGCGGCCATGGCTTCGCTCCCGAGGTATTCACGCACGACCGGGCCGATCGATGAGCGACCATCGCCGCCCCGAGAATACGGCGTCGGCCCGGAGCCCTTGAGTTGCACGTCCCGGCGCACGCCTTCGCGGTCAATGACTTCGCCAAGCAACAGCGCGCGACCGTCGCCCAGCCGCGGTACCCAATTGCCGAACTGGTGCCCGGCATAGGCCATGGCCAGCGGCTCGGCAGACGGCGGCAGTCGGTTGCCAGCCAGGAATTCCAGCCCCTCCGGCCCGGAAAGCCAGTGCGGATCGATGCCCAGGGAGATCGCCAGATCGTGATTGACTTCGATCAGTTTCGGCGCAGCAACCGGGGTCGGATCGAGGCGATCGTAGAACTGAGCCGACAATCTGGCGTAGCTGTTGTCGAACATCGGCGTCGTCGAACTGGATCGTTGTTGCGATGGATTCATGATCGTTCCGCCTGCCATCAATGAACTTTCAGCTTACCAAGCGATGCTCCGCAAGAGTAAAAAAGCCCGCCATTCGGCGGGCTCATGAGGGCCAGATTGAGTCAGGGGGTGATCAGGGCGTGATCACGGCGTCAATGACATGAATGATCCCGTTGGACGTCTCGATATCCACCGCAGTGATGTTGGCGCCATCAATGGTCACGCCGTTGGGGCCGGCCTCGATTGATACGGACGAACCCTGCAGCGTTTCAGCGCTGTCCAGGCCAGCCACCTCGGCTGAGCTGACTCGGCCGCTGACGACATGGTAGGTCAGGATCGACGTCAGGGTGGCGGTGTCAGCCAGAATGGCATTGAGCTGGTCTGCGGGGATGGCGGCAAAGGCTTCGTCAGTAGGCGCGAACACGGTAAACGGACCCGGGCCGGACAGGGCGTCGGTGAGGCCGGCCGCGTCGATGGCGGTCAGCAAGGTGCTGAATTGCCCGGCCTCCCGGGCTGTATCGATCAGGTTCCTGTTGCTGTAATCGGCTGTCGCCGGACTCAGGACCAGGGCCAACAAAAGGCCAGAAATTGCAGTTGTGATGCGGGTTGTCATGAATCTCTCCAGTTGAAAAAAAGTAAATGCCATCAGGCAATTGCAGCATGAACCTGAGGCATGAACGCTATGTCAGGAAAAGATGAGCGTGGTGTGGAGGAAGAATGAATGGTGTGTCGGTTTCAGGTGAAGCCAGTGTGAAAAAGACCACCAAAACCTATTGACAGAACCCGACG
>JBLRWT010000331.1:0-3423 GCA_047921095.1 Wenzhouxiangella sp.
GCTCCATTCGTGCAAATGCGTTGTTCTTCGCCGCCTCGGCATTGAGCGAAAAATCCCACAGCGGTCGTTCCAGGCCCTCGGCGCGTCCGCGCAGCCAGTAATGATGAAACGGCAGGATATCCAGCCCGCGGCCGATCTCGCCGAAGGCATGGATGTAGGAATGTCCCGGCCGGGTCCAGCCGTCGAAACGGATGCCGAGCTTGAACGTGCCCTGGGTTTCGCGCAGAAACTCGTTCTCGTCCAGACCCAGATACTGGTTGAGCAGCCGGATCTGCGGAATCGTCGCCTCGCCCACGCCTACGGTCCCGATCTGCTCGGATTCGATCAGCGTGATATTCACGGAACGGCCGAACGCGCGCACCAGCGTGGCCGCCGAAATCCAGCCGGCCGTCCCGCCGCCGACGATCACGACGTGCTTTACGGGTTGTTGATTGTCCGTCATCGGGGGTGGTGTCATTTCCTTAAAGCGAGCCACAGATTACACAGATTACACAGATTTACGCAGAATGACGAGTTTGATGTCCGTGGCAGGAAACAAAGCCGCCCGGCTGGGTTCTCATATAGAAAAGCTCCGTAGAGCGGATAAGCGTCAGCGCATCCACCCCACAGCAGCGCTGGGCCACGCGGAAGTGGGGACGCCGGTGCACGTTGCTGCTCAGCCATGAAAAAGCCCGCCTCCGGGTTCGAAGGCGGGCAAGTGCGAGGAGGAGAGGCGAAACTTCTTAGAAACGATACGACGCTCCGATCAGGAAGTTGCGACCGAATTTCTGCCGGTCGATGATCAGGCGCTGATCAAAGCTTTCGAAGGTCGTGAACGGCTCGTCGGTCAGGTTGTTGCCCTGAAGTGTAAGGGTCAGATTCTCCAATGGACCGTGCTGGAATGTATAGCCGATCTGCGCATCGATGACCGATTCCTCCTTGGCCGATCGTTGCACGCGCGTGGCGCTGATGCCGAACACTTCCGACAGGAATTCGTCACGGTAGCGGTGCGAAACGCGCGCCTGGAACCCATGCCTTTCGAAATAGAGCGTGGAATTGATCACCCACTCGGAAAGACCGGGAACCGTGACGCTGTTCGGGTTGTCGCCCAGCTTCACACTGCTGTCAGTATACGAGACGCTGTTGATGAACCCGAATCCATCCAGTGGCTCGAATATCGGGCCCAGCGGCAGCGACAATGTGAACTCCGCTCCGTAGATCTCACCGCTGCCTCGATTTGTGGGGCCACCCACCCTGCCCAATGGGGTGCCGAGACGTGCCGCATCTTCCGGGGTGAGAAAGTCCGGGATGAACGCCGAAAAATCCAGAATGAAGTCGTCGCTTGGATTGATGAAATCATTCAGATCCTTGAAGAAGCCGGCCACCGCGATATAACCGGAATCATTGAAGAAGTACCTTTCGATCGAGAGATCCACCGTGTTGGCGATCAGCGGGCGCAGTTCCGGGTTGCCGCCACCGGCGCTGAAGAATGCCATGTTGGGGTCGGCCGAGGTCAACTGGGTGAAATTGGTGCCCAGCGACAGGCCGGCATTGAGCTGGTCCATGCGTGGCCGGGCCATGACGCGCGACGCGCCCAGGCGTGCAACCAGATCATCCTGCAGGTGGAAGCTCAGGTTCAGGCTGGGCAGGAACCTGTTGTAGCTGGCGCCGCGTGTGGTCTGGACGAAGCCTGCCTCGACCGAACCGGCTCCGGTATCTGCGCCTGCTACCCGGAAGCCGGTGGATTCCTGATCCGTATATACCCACTGCAGGCCGATGTTGCCGGAGACTGGAATACTGCCGACCAGAGTATCGATGTCGGCGCGGATGAAGGTCGTGACCACATCCTCGCGCACCCGCCAGTCCTGCGGTACGTTGAATGAGGATAGCTGGACATCGACGATGTCATAGAAGTTGTCGAACAGCGGGAGGGGATCCCAGACGATCATGCCCGGAATGCCGATAAAGCTCAGATCGACGCTTCCATCGCGCAGTACGTCATCCGGAATCGGCGCTGAAGTGGCACCGCCTGGCGGGGTCAGGAAGGCCTGGGTGATCTTGCGTTCCTTGTCGCGCCGACTGAAGTCCACGCCCAGCAAGGCTGTGCTGATCGGGCCGCTGGCGAACTGGCGGTCGATGTGGAAGCGGGCGTGGGCCAGCCAGTCGTCGGTATCCGGAGCGTTCAGGAAGCCGGCCTGGGTCAGCGGATTGGGCTGAGCGCCCGCGCCCCAGCCCTGCGGATCGGTGAGCACGAACAGATCGCGATCGCGGAAATCCACCGAGGGAGCGAACTGGAACACGCCGTTGTCGGCAATCGTGAACCCGACGCTCAGCGGCTGCCCGGTCTGGTTGAAGCCGGTACCGGCATAGGATTCGAGCAGGAAGTCCGAGCGGCTGGCGCTGGAGAAGCTCAAGTCCGACTCCACGCCCCAGGTGTCGTTGATCTGCAGACGATTGTTCCATCCGAAGGTATAAAGTTCGGCATCGCGCTTGTTGATGTCGTTTCGCATGACCGGGTGAACGTTCTCGAAACTGCCCTCCACGATCAGCCCGTCGACCACGGTCTGCTGCGGCTGCAACTGGGCCGAGGACCAGAACAGCGGAAACTCGATGCCGCTCAGGCGCTGGGTTTCGTCGAAATCCGAATACGACCAGTCCAGCGCGGAGCGGAAGTTTGCGGTCGGCGCCCATTCGAAGGTGCCGATCAGGCCGATGCGGTCCAGGTCGTTATTCTGCGCAAATGGCTTGGCGCCGCCCGGCACGAAGTTGCCGTTATCGTCCTGTGGAAAACCCCATGCATTGAAGCGATCGATCTGATTCGGGGTGGACTGAATGGCGACGCCGAACATCACGCCGAAGGTGTCATCGGCGAACTGGTCCACGTAGTTGAATGCGGCGCGGTAACCGTCATCCTCACCGCCCGGGATGTTGGTGCTGTCGTCGGTGAACTCATAGCGGGCGTTCAGGCCGATCACGCGCTCGCCGGCAGCCAGCGGACGTATCGTGCGCAGGTCCACCGTGCCGGCCAGGCCTTGGCCAATCAGGGTCGAGTTGGGCGTCTTGTAGACCAGGACACTGCCGAGCAACTCGGCCGGATACTGATCGAATTCCACCCCACGGTTGTCACCGGTGGATACCTGCTCGCGGCCGTTGAGCAGCGCGGTCGAGAAATCCGGGCCCAGGCCCCGGATGCTGATCGTCTGCGAGCGCCCGTCGGTGCGCTGCGAGGTCAGGCCGGGCAGTCGGGCCAGAGCCTCGGCAATGCTCACATCCGGCAGCTTGCCGATATCCTCGGCAAACACGGCCTCGACGATGGAGGTATTGGCGCGCTTGGTCGAGATGGACTTTTCGATGCTGCTGCGGAATCCCGTCACGGTGATCAGGTCGGTGACTTCTTCGCGTTCGGCCTGCTCGGTCTGGGTGTCCTGTTCAGCCTCTGGAGGC
>JBLRWT010000332.1:0-3406 GCA_047921095.1 Wenzhouxiangella sp.
ACCGCGAAGACGCAAAGAACGCGAAGAAAGATCAAAAGCAAGAAAAAATTCTTTTGACATGAAACGCTTTTTTCTTTTACCTTTCTTTTACCTTTCTTTTCGCTTTTCCTTTGCGCTCTTTGCGTCTTCGCGGTTAGTCGCCTTTGCTTTTGCTTTTGCCTTTACCGTCTTCGTGCTCTTGCTTTTACCGTCTTCGCGGTTAGTCCGATCTATATTTCCCTTCGGTGGACGAAAGAGGCACTATAAACTTGAAGATTGTCATTTCAGGAAGTTGGCCGGTGCATGAACGTCGATAGTTATCAGCCGTGAGCAGATCCAGACCGTCAGTTGATCGGGAGTTGCAGGAGCAGACCCTGGCGCGGCTGGATCGTTACAGCTATTACACCGACAGCAATATCCGCGTGCCCTTTACGAAATTCCGGTTCGGGCTCAGTCCACTGATCGGGCTGGTGCCTGTCATCGGCGATTTCGCCGGCCTGGTCCTGTCGCTCTACGTGTTGTTCGAGGCGCGCAGGGTCAAGGTGAGCCGTCGAATCCAGGCGCGCATGATTGGCCATATGCTGATCGAATTCGTCGGCGGTATTCTGCCAGTGGTGGGGGATGCCTTCGACGCCATCTACAAGGCCAACACCCGCAACACCGAGTTGCTGCGCGCGCACCTGCATCGTGAGCTCGAAATCACCCCGCCAAAGAAATTTCCGTGGTGGACCCTGGTCTGGATGTCGGTGCTGTTCGCGGTGTTTGGCATGGTTGTGCTGCTCATGCTTGGTGCGATCCTGGGGTGAAGCCGGGCTCCGGGTTTGGTCAGTGGACAGGGTCGGATTCAAGGTCAGTCTGCCGCAGGTTGATGCTGGAATTTTGATGCTGAAAACGCTTTCCTGCTACACTCGAACGGACTTGTTCCACCGCGAACGACTGTTGCAGATGGTCGGGTTTGGGCACTGCAGTCGGAAAAAGCTGTTGCCGAATAGGGGCGGGATTGAATCTCGGGCCGGCCAGTGACTACCGCTGGAAATTGAGCCAGCTTTGGCCAATCAGATTATAACTTCAACAAAGAGGGAAAACTCATGTCGAAATTGGTGGATTTGTTACGCGACCTGGGAAAGGACGCCAAACTTTGCGCAGCCTTCAAGGCCGATCCCGATGCGGTGTGTGATCGCTACGGTCTGGACGACACCCAGAAGGACGCGATGAAGGCCGGCGATGTGGAAGCCGTCAAGAAGGCTTCGGGGTTATCTGCCACATCATTGAGCAATGGCGTGGTTACTTCCTACGAATAAGTTTTTCGTAGATCGACGAGTCTTGTCTATGCGCGTGATTTTTGTGATTGCCGGATTGAGTTGGGGGTTGTGGGCCGTTGCGTCCAGTCCTGACGAGATCCAGTTGCGGCTTGATGAAATTGCGCGAATCAATGTCACGGAACCTTGGCAAAAATCTCAGGCGATGGCCGAACAACTCGCCGCCGATATGCAGGGCGCCACTGCCGACCAGCGGGCGCAACTGGATTTGCTAGTCGCCAGAAACCTGAGGTTGGCCGGAAGGCATGCGGACGCCCTGGAAATCCTTGAGCCCCTGCTCGACGCCGACCTGCCGACCGAGCGACGCATGCGCGCCTATGAAATGGCGGCGAACTATGCGTTGGATCAACTGGATTACGAACAGGCCTTTATTTGGCTGCGGGACAGCATTGCACTCTTGCCCGAAACCAATCATCCTGCCGTCCAGGCTCGTTTGCTGGGCCTGGCCGCCTATTTTCATAGCGAGGTTGGCGAGCAGGAAATGGCGATCAACTATGCCCACCAGGCTCTGGCGTTGGCGCATGCCAGTGGTGATGCGCGCGAGCAGTGCATTGGCCTGCATCGTCTGGCGCTGGCCCAGTTTCGGCTCGCGCACTACACGGATGCCGAAGCGACCCACCGCCTGCAGATGGAGCAGTGCGAAGCAGCCGGTGACCCCGTGTTGTTGGCGAGTGTAGAGAACGGTCTTGGCAACGCTTTGCAGCGGCAGGGGCGGAACGACGAGGCCTTGCCATGGATTCGATCCGGATTGCAAAGAAACGAAGAAAACGGAAATCAGGATGCGGCATTGGCCTCAAGGCGGTATCTGGCTCGCGCACTCTGGGAGCAGGGCGAAATCGATCAGGCTGAACGGATCCTGACCGAGCTTATCCCGGCCCTTGAATACAAGCAATACTGGAATCATTCGCATGAATGCCTGGTGATATTGACAAACATCGCCGATGCGCGCGGTGATTCGACCCGGGCGCTGGCCTTTTATCGCCAAGCCGAAGAGGCGCGCTCCAAATGGCTGGAGCGCGAGCGAGCCATGCGCCTGTCCTATCTGCGCGTCGAGTTCGATACCCGAATCAAGGAACAGGAGCTCGCATTGCTACGCGAGCAAAACCGGGTGATGCAATTGGAAGAGACGGCGCGCAGTCAGCAGGCGCTTGTTTTCATGGGCGGTAGCGCGAGCATGGGAATCATTGGCTTGCTGCTGCTGCTGCTGTTGTTTCGCAGCCAGTCCGAGAGACGTCGGTTCAGAAGATTGTCGGAATACGACGGCCTGACCGGTCTGTACAATCACACCCGGTTTTTCAGGGTGGCCAACGTCGCTTTCGACGAGTGTCTCAAGCACTCTCGCCCATACACCCTGATCACTGCCGATATCGATTTTTTCAAACAGATCAACGACAACCATGACCACCTGTTCGGTGACGAGGTGCTGCGTATCATTGGCGCCCGTTTACGCGAAGTGTTCGATGGAGTCGGGGATCGTCGGTCGCATCGGGGGCGAGGAATTCGGCATCGCATTGCCTGGGAAAACCAGTGTCGAGGCGCTCGACGGGATCGAGAAGTTCCGGCGCATCGCGGCCCTGGTGCGGGCGGAGGATAATGAAATCGAGGTTACTTTGAGTTTCGGTGTGGCTCAACTGGATCACCGGCCCGGTGGCGATGCCAGCCTGGAAGTACTCCGGCGTCGAGCCGATCATGCACTGTACGAAGCCAAGGCCAGCGGGCGCAATCGGGTCGCCATGGCTCCTGAAAGCGTCGTCGAAGATACCCGTGGGAATTGAATAATGACGGCGCCAAATCCAGCTTGAAGCGAACAGGCGAATTGGTGCTGGTCGGTACCGGTATTCAGTACGGACGGCATATCACGCAGCGCGCGATTTCCGAAATCGAGCATGCCGACGTGGTGTTCTGCCTGGCCGATGGTCTGGCCATGTCACTGGTCGCCGAATTGCGCCCCGATGTGATCAGCCTGGCCGGCTATTACGGCAACGACAAGGACCGCCGTCAAACCTATCGCGAGATGGACGAGGCGATCATGACCGAGGTGCGTGCCGGGCGCAAGGTCTGCGCGGTGTTCTACGGTCACCCCGGCGTATTCGCCGATGTGCCGCACG
>JBLRWT010000333.1:0-3394 GCA_047921095.1 Wenzhouxiangella sp.
CGGTGGATGTCAAGACGATCCGCTCGATCAGCTACAGATATGCAAGGAGAACGCGTGCGGCCATTGAGGCTCAGTCATTCACGCTGCCCGAGTCAGTCGAGGGGCGTCGTGTTGCTGTTTCCCTCGATGGAGGGCGCATTCGTATTCGATCCAACAAGCAGGGAAAGAAAACCGCCAAGGGCCGTCGGCGATATCACACGAATTGGCGAGAACCGAAGCTGCTGCATATCTGGACACTTGACCCGGAAGGACGAATTGATCGTTCCTTTCTTCCTGTTATTGACGGAACGTTACGCGGGCCTGACGACATCTTCATGCTCTTGCGCTACTACCTCCAGATGTTGGGCGTCCAAACGGCCGCCGCCGTCCTGTTCATTGCCGATGGTGCCCACTGGATCTGGAAGCGTTTTGATCGTAACCACCCTGTGAACCCAGTATGGCCATTTGGGGCAAGGGTGTAATCGTCGCGGGTGTGGTGTATCTAAACCTTTTTCTCGCGTGCTGCTTTCCACTCATCTGGCAGCAGCTCGTGGAGGCGGTTGACCGGATGGCTCATGATCCGCTTGTAGACATCGTGCAGGTAGTCGTAGCAGTTGATGTCGAGAGCCTTGGCGCTGTGTATCAGGCTCATGGCGATTGCACAGGCTTTACCGCCACGTTCGCTTCCGGCGAAAAGCCAGTTCTTGCGCCCGATGGCCAGCGGCCTGATGGCATTCTCGGCAGGGTTGTTGTCGATGCACAGCCGTCCGTCGGTTGTGTAGCGCAGGAGGGCCTGCTGCTGGTTATGCGCATAGGTCAAGGCCTTGCCAAGGGGCGATGACGGCAGTGCCGTGGCGGCCATTTCCCTGGCCCTCTCAAAGACCCCATCAAGAATCGGCACGGATTCGCTCTGGCGTATGGCGAGACGTTCCTCGGCGGTGGCGTCCTTCACGCGCCGCTCGATCTGGTAAAGCAGCTGGATGCGCCCGAGCATCTCGGTTGCCGGCAGCGGTGACGAGCCCTTGGCTTCATCGAACTTTCGTCGTGCATGCGCCCAGCATCCAACCTCGATGATCCCGGGGCTGTTGTTGAAAATGCTGTCATACCCCCCGTAGGCATCGACATGCAGAAACCCTTTGAAATCCATAAGCACCTTGGCCGGTCGTTCCTTGCACCGGTCGGTTGAGAAATCAAAGAAGCGCAGCGGCGGACCGACCGCCGCCAGGTAGACCCACAGCCGGGCTTGCTTCGTATTGCCGCGACCAGCAACCTGTAGATCGACGGGGCTATCGTCCGAGTGAACAATCGCCGTGCCAAGCACTCTGGTCTTGAGCGCCTCGTAAAGCTTCTCGCAGGCTAGGATCGGCTCGATCGCCCAGGCGTCAAGCGTGGTGGTGGCGACCTTGAAGCCCTCGCGAAGGAATATCTGCTGCTGGCGGTAGACCGGAAGGTGATCGCACCACTTCTTGACCGCCACAAGGGCAAGAACGCTGTTGTCGGCCTTGCACTTGTCGATCGGTGAATCGGGCATCGGTGCGCTCAGGACGGTGCCGTCGCCCTGACGGTCGGCCTCCACGTAGACAGGACGGATATAGCGCCTGGCGTACCAGCATCCAGGCCGCCAGGCGATCTTCTCGCTGATCTCCTCGCGTAGCATCACAAGCGCGTGGCCCTGCGCATCGACCTTCTGCCCCTCGGGAATATCCAGGACGATATCCTCGCGCTCGAAATGCTCGGGAATCTCGCTGCGCCCATGCGGCGCGGCCTTGCGCCGCTCGGTCGCCTTCACCGCTATTGCAGGTGCGGGCGGCTCCTCGGCGGCCTGTTCCCCGGCCTTGAGAATCTCATCCATCACGAACTGGTTGGGTTCGTAACGCTCGCTACGCGACCCGAAAAGACGGCGCATAAGATCGGCCAGGCGATGCTCAAGGTGCCCGATTTGCTGCTGCGCCTGCGCGTAGAGATCGGCCATCTCGGCAAGCTGTGCCTGCTGGCGGGCGTTGATCTCAAGGGCTTGTGAAAGGGTCATTTCCATGTTGGAAGTAATGTAGCAGACCAACGCGAATTACACAATATTATAATTTCATTTTCGGATGTTTTTTAATCCTGCCGGTAACGCTTCAGGCGGCGAAGCGCGATGACCCCTTCGAGCATCATCGAAAGCGTCGTCCGGTCGATCTCGCTGCCCGGCTGCCCGTCTGAGGGCAACCGGAAACGACCGCGTTCAAGCCGCTTCATCCACACCGCGTAGCCGTCGCGGTCCCAGTACAGGAGCTTGATCATGGTGCGACGCCGGTTGCAGAAGACGAACACCGCCCCGCTGAGCGGATCGGCCAGCATCTCGCCGACAACCAGCCCGCTGAGGCCGTCGGCACCCTTGCGCATATCGGCCGGATGGCTGTAGAGGAATATGCGTACCGCAGCCGTCAGCGCCAGCATCGGCTGCTCCCGCGCAGGACCTCAAGGGCGGCACGCAGGTGATCAAGACTACAGTCGCCTGAAACCTCGACATGGATGTCACGTCCGAAATCAATCGAGAGCGTCCCCGGCGACGGCAACTCCAGCGGGATAAACGAACCGGCCTTTCCTGTGGCTTGCGGCGAGGGCGCACGCAGGCGTGACTTCCACGAATAATACTGACCTTGCTTTATCCCGTTAGCCTCGCACCACACGCGAATGCTCTGTCCGCTCCTAGCCTGCTGATCAATCAACCCACGCCAATGTTCCCGCCTCTGATCCATATCCATTATGTTTACCTCCTGTGCCGGTCCATCCGGCAATGAGGTAAATATAGTCAGGGAAGTCCTGTGGGCATAGGTGGGTTCACAGGGTGGTTACGTAACGGCGGACCTCAACCACAATCAAGATCACTGGGGCGAGAATCCATCCGAGGACAGAAATACTCCCACCCAAAAGAAACAACCAAACTAGATTTGCAGTCATGGAGCGCCTAACCATAAGAAGTCGTTGTTCTGACGTTCCATCGACAATCACGGAATAGGGGCCTGGTGCCACGACTTGGAAACTGCAAACTGAGGAACGCTTGGCATTTCCTGATGTTTCCGTGGAATTGAGAGTTGCCTGAGTCGGCAGTTCCTCTCCAGTTCCATCGTTGACAATCCTGATCCGTGTTCCGGTTGGCAGACTGTCTGAGAACCCGTACTGTCTGCCATCGCGAAACTGGGAGACTACATTCCACACAACGTACTTGCCTGGTTCGCTAAGTTTCAACGAGCGTGTCCCCGGCACAAAGAACTCTTCCCCCGACGAGAATTGCTCCACCATCATTAGCACCATGGCAATCGGCGCACCTACTGCGCCGCCTAGGAATACCACAGCGGACAGAACATGCCACCAGCGGCTTGGAGGTCGTTTCATACGATTTCTTTCTGTTCCGGTTTGGGCCAACGTCAGC
>JBLRWT010000334.1:0-3391 GCA_047921095.1 Wenzhouxiangella sp.
GGTTGACCTCACCGGAACGAAAGCGCTCGATCGCCTCGTCTCGTTTGCGTGTCTGGCCGGTCAGTTTGGTGTAGGGAATGCCGCGCTGGCTGATTTCCTTCTCGATCAGTCCGAGCATGGTGGTGAACTGGGAAAAAAGAAGAATGCGACGGCCTTCGTCAATTTGCTCGGGCAGGATGTCCATCAGCATTTCCAGCTTGGCCGAACCGGCATTGCCCCCGGCGCCTGCAGGCAGCAGCCGGGGATCGCAGCACACCTGGCGCAGTTTCAACAGGGCATCAAGTATCGTGACGTGGCTGCGCGCCAATCCCTTTTTGGCGATCGCGGCGCGGACCTTCTTGTCCATGGCCAGGCGGATGCTTTCATAAAGGGTCGCCTGTTTGCCCTCGATCGGCATGGTGCGCAGAAACTCGCTCTTGGGCGGCAGTTCAGTCGCCACCCGGTCCTTGGTCCGGCGCAGCATGAACGGTCCCGTGCGTTGCGCCAGGCGCTCGAGCCGTGCGGTATCGCCGTGCTGTTCGATCGGCGTTCGATAGTGGCGGGCGAAGCTTTTCTGGTCGCCGAGAAAACCCGGCATCAGAAAGTCGAACTGGGCCCAGAGTTCGCCGAGGTGGTTCTCCATTGGCGTGCCAGTCAGGCACAGGCGGTGGTTGGCCTTGATGCCACGGACCAACTGGGCGGCCTGGGCGCGTGGATTCTTGATCTGCTGAGCCTCATCCAGGATCAGGTAGTGCCAGTGCTGGGCCAGCAACACTTCGTGATCGCGCGGCAGCAGCGGATAGGTGGTCAGCACCAGATCGTACTGATCGATCGTGTCGAAATGCTCGAAGCGATTGGGTCCGTGCAGCACCAGCACCGACAGCCCTGGCGTGAAGGCTTCGGCTTCACGGCGCCAGTTGCCCATCAGGCTGGTCGGGGCCACGATCAGGCTGGGCAACTGCATCCGACCGGCGCGCTTTTCGACCGCCAGGTGGGCCAGCGCCTGCACCGTCTTGCCCAGGCCCATGTCATCGGCCAGGATGCCGGACAACTCGTAGCGACGCAGAAACTGGAGCCAGTTGAGGCCCTGGTGCTGGTAATCGCGCAAGCTCCCTTTGAATGTGCTTGGCAGCCTGACAGTCTTGATGCCGTCGAAGTCGCGCAGGCGCTCAGCCAGCCGCTTGAGCCTGATTGCGCCCTTGATGTGGGTCTCGCCCAGTTCCAGCAGGCGCGGCGCATCAAGGCGGGAAAGCTGCAGCGAGTCATCGACCCCATTGTGATCAAACAGGTCAACGATGGTCTGAAGGATCGGTTCGATCTGGGCCGACTGGACGGCAATGAAGTTGCCATCGCCGGAATCCAGGTACAGCGTTTCCGGCAGCTCGCCGGGCCGGTAATCTGCCAGCAGCTCGGTGACCAGGGGCAACAGCGGGACCTGCCAGCCATCGACTTGCAGATCGAATCGCAACCCGAACCAGTCATTGCCGGCTTCTTCGACCTCGCCTTCGATCGCATCGGCCCGGCTCAGGTTGAAACCCTGATCCACCGCCTGCTCGACGAGCCATCCCTGCCCCTCCAGGATCGGGACGACCGTCTCAACGAACTCGAACCAGTCGCCAAGCGCGGCGTGCCGATCGCTTCCATCGCTTCCGACAGAAAATGTAAAGGCCTGGTCTGGCAGCGGCGTCACACCGTGTTCCAGCAAGGTGTCCCGCGCAGCCTGCTCCGCCTCACCATCGCGGTGGATACGAACCAGTCGCTCATTCACCTCGCGGATAGGGATATCCGTGGTATCGGTCGGACTCACATCGACCGGACCATAGCCAAACGACAGCTTGAGCTCCGACCGGGCCGGATCAGTAACCTGAAAGGCCAGCTTCAGGCGTGGCACCGGTGGCTCGTGGAAATCGTCCATCTCCACCGGCGACGGCGTCGGCATGTCGGGATGATTCAGCGCCAGCAGCCGGCTGACCCGCCTGGTCTCTTCCTGGCCCACCGGCGGTGCCTTGGCCAACAGCCCGAGGCGCTGCTCATCAAGACCGACGGGTAGCTTCAAGGGCCCGACTTCGAGCTTTTCAGGATCGACATACCAGGCCGGGCTGGTCGGAACCAGGATCACGTCTTCCAGATCCAGTCCGAGCCGGTGACCAGTCCCGTCCTTCTTCCAGGTCAAGCAGGCCACGCGCTCGCCCCCGCGTTGCAGCGGCGAGGTTCGATCGCCATGCCAGAACATGCGGCCGGTATCGACCATCAGTTCCATCGCGGCATGACCCGACGCCCGGGCAATGCTGACCTTCCGGTGCCATGGGTTGCCGCTGCCTGCCAACAGCAGAGGAATGATCTCCTTGTCGATCGGACGCAAATACTGGGGGGCGTCCCATCGATCCTGGATCGCGGAATCGCTGGCTCGATGGCCGCGGGTCCAGGTGCCGTCCTTTTTGCATCTGGAGACAACAAAGTCAACGAGGACGTCCGGCATCCCGAACTCCGGTTTGACGACGTAAAGCAACGAGTCGGGGGAACGCCGGGGGGGCTCATGGTCGCTGGCGGCAAAGCGCTGCAACCAGTTTTCGAACTCGCTGCTGTCGGCTGTTGATCCACCGGCCTGCGCTTTCCAGGCCAGGCAGGTGGCCACCACGTGCTTGCAGTTGAAACCGACCGGGCATTCACAGTCGCCCATCACCCCCAAGCTCCTCCCGTCGCCTGTGATCTGGACATGCTGCCGATATTGCTGGTTGGCGCTGCCGTGATTCAGGCCCAGCAGCGTAATGCCGCCCTGCCTGGCAATAGCCTGTTGCACCACGGCGCGGCCCTGGCGGTAGTAGGCCAGGCCACGGGCGTAGGCGCCGTCTCCGCAATCCTCGCGGAGAATCTCAGCGGTGAGCCTATTCGGGTCGATTTTGAATCAGCCTCGAAAGTGCACGGCGACGGCGGGCGCCGACACTGTCAGACAGGATGGATTTGCGCATGGAAAGCTTGGATTCGGACTTGTCAGGACAACCCTCGATTTTAGCATGCAGGCCCGACTTTGGCTCGCTAAAAACAGTGGTCTTCGGGGATTGGAAAGACCGCCATTGCTCAGTAATCCGATGAGAGGAACCTGGAATATTTCCGATACCGGAGCACATTGTGCGACACTCCGCCCTGCCCCATCGATACCCCTGATCCGTGAGCAACGACAACCAGTCCGGCCAGATCCCGCAACCTTACGAAGCCAGTCGCTACGCCAGCCTGGTCCTCAACCTGGGACGCGCGTTGCTGCATGTCGGCTCTCCGGCTCATCGTCTTGAAGCGGCGATGCAGATCATGGCTGACCGCCTCGGCCTGCGGGCAGAATTCTTTTCCACCCCGACGGCGTTGATGGTATCTCTTGGGGATGAATCGAAACAGCAAACCTTCTTGGCCCGGTCCG